>NZ_JBQEQR010000070.1:0-14650 GCF_052037695.1 Vibrio sp. WZ-1
ATTCATTTATTTAAAAAGAAAAGTGGCCAACCCCAAAGCTCGTCATTCTGAACAGCGAGGGACGAGCGTGATTCAGAATCTGCCAACAAAAAGTGCTGTGGCAGGGATGTTTCCTCTCACTTCACAGCACTTTGATAGTAGATTCCTGATCTCGCTTAGGCTCGTCGGAATGACGGGGTCTTTCTTCCAGCCTTAAACAATAAAGCTTGCGCCTTCTTCTGCGCTCGAAACGCTTTGACGAATCACGCTAAAGAAACCACGACCCCAAGTCTGTTGCTTGGCTTCAGTATCCATCTCTAACAGTTCCCGACCCGTAACGTCGCTTAGGTTATTCAGTTCGCCAGTTTGGCAATCAACGCGGATGATGTCGCCATTGCGCACCAAGCCAATCGCGCCGCCACGAATTGCTTCTGGAGATACGTGGATTGCTGATGGAATCTTACCGGATGCACCAGATAGTCGACCGTCCGTAACTAGTGCGACTTTAAAGCCCGCTTTCTGCACGTTGCCGAGAATTGGCATCAGTTTATGCAGCTCTGGCATGCCGTTCGCTGCAGGACCATTGTGCGTCACGACCACGATGCAATCTTGGTTTAGCTCACCGCGTTTGTACGCCGCTTCCACTTCGTGTTGGCATTGGAATACGATCGCTGGCGCTTCGATGATGCGCTGATCTTCTTTTACCGCAGATACTTTCACCACTGCTTTACCCAAGTTACCGTGAAGTACGCGAGTACCACCGGTGTTTTGGAAAGCTTGCGTTGGCGCAGCAATTACTTCGCCGTCTTGGCTGCCACCACATGGTGTCCAAGTCAGTTTGCCATCGACTAGCGCAGGTAGCGTCATTTGGTCTTTGAATTCGCCGAATACCGGTTTCACGTCACGATGAAGCAAGCCAGACTCGTCCAAACGATGTAATAGAGCAGGTACGCCGCCCGCTTCTTGGAACGCGTTCATGTCAGCTGGACCGTTCGGGTAAACGCGCGCCAACAGTGGCACCACTTCAGATAGGTCACTGATGTCTTGCCATGTCAGAATCAAACCTGCAGCACGCGCCACCGCCAACATGTGGATAGTGTGGTTGGTGCTACCGCCCGATGCCAACAGCGCGATAATGCCGTTGATGAGGCTCTTTTCTGTGACAACTTCAGACAATGGACGGAAATTGACTGAACCTGCATTCATTGCCGCGATTTTAAGAGCCGCGTGATCAGTCAGCGCCTTACGTAGCTCAGTATGTGGATGGATAAATGCTGAACCTGGCAGCATCAAACCCATGGCTTCAAACACAAGTTGGTTAGTGTTTGCGGTTCCGTAGAAGGTACACGTCCCCGCCGAGTGGTAAGCACGACACTCCATATCAAGCAGTGCGTCTTTACCTACTTCGCCCGCTGCGTATTTTTGGCGAACGTCGACTTTTTCTTCATTGCTAATGCCTGTTGCCATCAAACCTGCTGGCACAAACGCCGTTGGTAGATGTGCGTAAGACAGCGCGCCCATCAGTTGTCCCGGTGCGATTTTGTCGCAGATACCCAGCAGCAAGGTCGCATCGAACACATTGTGGCTCAGTGAAAGAGCCGTCGATTGAGCAATTAAGTCACGAGAAAACAGTGACATATCCATACCGGCTTGACCTTGAGTCACGCCATCACACATTGCCGGAACGCAGCCAGCAACTTGCGCGGTGTGACCATAACCAGACAGTACTTGCTTGATTTGATCAGGGTAGTGTTGGTACGGCTGGTGGGCACTCAACATATCATTGTAAGCACTGATCAGCGCCACATTGGAATGAGTGAAATCCAGAATATTTTTCTTTTCAGACGAACAGGATGCCGCAACAGCGTGAGCTAAGTTACCACAAGACAGACCGACGCGGCCTTTACCTGTTTCTGCTTGGACTTCAGTGCGAGCAAGAAACGCCGCACGCGCTTCTTGGCTGCGCTCAACTAAGCGTTGAGTAACATCTAAAATTACTTGATGAGTCATGCCATCGCCTCATCTTGCATTAGGATGAGTTCCGCTGCGTTCGATACGACTTCTTCGATGGTTGCATCAATGCTGACGAAAATGGTGCGAGGCTCATCTTCTGGGCGCTCTAGCGTTTCAAATTGGCTGTTGACCATGTTCTCTTTCATGAAGTGACCTTGGCGAGCACGCATGCGCTCAAGGATCAGTTCTTTGCTGCCGTCTAGGAAGAGGAAGCTTACGTTCTCGTTGCCTTCGCGGATTTGGTCACGATAAATCTTTTTTAGTGCCGAACAGACAATAATGCCGTGCTCGTTTTTGCTTTCTAAGCTATAAGCAGCGTCGCGGATACGTTCTAGCCAAGGTTTGCGGTCGTCGTCGTTCAGAGGCTGACCTGATGCCATTTTCTGAATGTTTGCTCGTGGGTGAAGATCATCACCATCAATGAATTTACGTCCCAGCTTCTTCGCCAAGTGCTCACCAATTGTGGTTTTGCCACTCGCACAAACGCCCATAACGACGACACTACTACCAGCCATAACTTATCCTCATAACAAATTTGCGCGTGATCTCAATTTTTGAATTCACTTTAAAATATGGGTTTATCTTATTTGAGTTACCGGTAACATGTTACCGGTAACTCAAATAAATGTGAACCACAACACAAACAATAATTCTTAAAGGTGAACCCATGGAACAGCTAACCCAAGCTCCAGACCCTACGTTCCTACTAACGATTGCAGTCCTCGCGATTGCGGCGTTACTTGTATTGATTATTAAGCTCAAAGTGCACGCGTTTGCTTCGCTTACGGTAGTAAGTTTAGGTACAGCGCTGGCGACTGGTGTATCTTCTGACCAAGTAGTTCCAACCATGATGAGTGGTTTCGGTGGCACACTGGCATCTGTTGCTTTGCTGGTTGGTCTTGGTGCAATGATCGGTAAAATTTTAGAAGTGACTGGCGGTGCAAAAGTGCTGGCAGATACTTTGATTGGGCGCTTCGGTAAAGAGCGCGCACCATTTGCATTGGGTGTCGCGTCATTGCTGTTCGGCTTCCCAATTTTCTTTGATGCTGGCCTAGTAGTAATGATGCCAATCATCTTAAGTGTGGCAGCACGCTTTGGTGGTTCGCCAATCAAATACGCACTACCAGCAGCAGGTGCATTTGCAGTAATGCACGGCTTTGTTCCTCCACACCCTGGTCCTGTTGCGGCAGCAGAATTCCTAGGCGCAAACATTGGTCTACTGCTTGTCGTTGGTATCCTAGTGGCTATTCCAACTTGGTACCTAGGCGCTTACCTATTTGGTTTGTACGCGGGCAAGAAATTCGATATCCCATTATCAAAAGCCTTCTTCAACGGTGATACGCAAGTTGAAGATGCACAACTGCCAAAATTTGGCACAGTAATGACCATCCTAGTGCTGCCTGTACTGCTAATCTGTTTAGATACAGTATTGAACACGCTAGCAGTTGCGGGTGTGATTGATGGCAAAACAGCACTGGTTGAGTTCCTACGTATGCTAGGTAAAACGCCAGTTGCACTACTGATTACCTTAATCGTCTGTCTTGCAGTGTTTGCAAAAGACTACGGCATGGCGAAACTTGAGAAGCTGTGTGGCGATTCATTGGCGCCTATCTGTGGCGTTATCCTAGTAACTGGTGCGGGCGGTATGTTCGGTGGCGTACTGCGTGCAAGTGGTATCGGTGATGCACTTGCAGACGTATTAACTGACACTGGCATGCCAGTGATCGTAGCGGCGTTTGTTATCTCTACCTGTCTGCGCGTTGCCCAAGGCTCAGCAACCGTGGCACTAACGACAACTGCAGCACTTATCGCGCCGGTAGTGGCAGCATCAACTGGTTTGAGCGAGCTAGACCTATGCTTTATCGTTATCGCGATTGCAGGTGGTGCAACAGTGCTTTCTCACTTCAACGATTCTGGTTTCTGGTTAGTATCTCGTCTACTAGAGATGGATGAGAAAACAACGCTAAAAACTTGGACGGTAATGGAAACTTTACTTGGTGGTATCGCATTTATTATCGTAGCAACATTAAGCTTTATTCTTTAGAGGTTACCCATGACAACACTTGAACAACGATTAAGAGAAATCAAAATCGTCCCAGTTATCGCAATCAACGATGTAGCACACGCTCTGCCACTGGCAAAAGTGTTGGTAGAAAACGGTTTACCATGTGCGGAAGTGACATTCCGCACTGAAGCGGCGGCTGAGTCGATCCGCATCATGCGTGAAGCGTACCCAGAACTGCTGATCGGTGCTGGTACAGTACTGACAACTGAACAAGTGGACATTGCGATTGAAGCGGGTGTGGACTTCATTGTGAGCCCGGGTTTCAACCCAACCACAGTGAAATACTGTCAGCAACGCAACGTGACAATCGTACCGGGTGTGAACAACCCAAGCTTGGTTGAGCAAGCGATGGAAATGGGTCTACGTACCCTGAAGTTCTTCCCTGCTGAGCCTTCAGGCGGCGTAAACATGCTTAAAGCACTAACCGCAGTTTACCCAGTGGAATTCATGCCAACAGGTGGTGTAAGCCCATCTAATGTGGAAGATTACCTAGCGCTGAAATCGGTTGTCGCTTGTGGCGGTACTTGGATGGTGCCAACCGCAATGATGGACAGCGGCGATTGGGAAGGTATTGCTGAATTGGTTCGCGCAGTTAAGTAAAACGCGCAAACGGCTCCGAAATACCCCCGAACGTTGGAAAACGTGAATAAAAAAGGGTCATCAAGTAATTGATGACCCTTTTTGTTTATCTGCTTAAATCAGCAAAGTGATTAACGCATCGTCACGAACTCTTCTGAGCCTGTTGGGTGGATAGCCACAACAGAGTCGAAGTCTGCTTTGGTTGCGCCCATCTTCATTGCTACACCGAAGCCTTGAATCATTTCATCAACGGTAAAGCCGATGCCGTGTAGACCAACAACCGTTTCTTCTTCGCCAGCACACACTAGCTTCATCTTACATGGTTGACGGTGCTTAGTAACCGCTGTGTACATCGCAGTAAAGCCAGACGTGTAGACTTTGATGTTGTCTTTGCCGTACTTCTCTTCTGCTTCTTGAGTCGTTAGACCGATAGTGCCGATTGGTGGGTGGCTGAATACCACAGTTGGTACCAAATCGTAGTCCATCTTCGCGTTTGGTTTGTTGTTGAACAGACGCTCAGAAAGTTGACGACCCGCTTTCACTGCTACTGGTGTTAGCTCGATACCACCTTCCATGATGTCACCGACACAGTAGATGCCTTTCACGTTCGTTTCTTGGTATTCGTCTACTTTGATGTAGCCACGATCGTTCGTTGCAACGCCAGTTGATGCTAGGTTGATAGCGTCAGTTGCTGGGTGACGACCGATTGCCCAGATTAGGGTATCAACGTTTTGGCTCTCGCCGTTTTCTAGGTGCAGAGTTAGGCTGCCGTCTGCTTCTTTTACCACTTCTTTTGGAACAGAGTGGGTGTGTAGCGTTGGGCCTTCTGCGTCCATCACTTCTACTAGCGTTTCGATGATCATTGGATCGAAGCTACGCAGTGGTGATTCTTTACGGCAGAATAGATGTGTTTCTGTGCCTAGTGCATGCAGAACGCCGGCGATTTCTACCGCGATGTAACCTGCACCGATCACTGCAACGCGTTTTGGTTGCTCAGTAAGCTCGAAGAAGCCGTTTGAATCGATGCCGTATTCTGCGCCTGGAATGTTTGGAATCGTTGGACGACCACCCACTGCGATCAGGATGTGATCCGCTGTGTAGTGTTCACCGTTTACTTCTACCGTTTTCTCGTCAACAAACTTAGCAAAGCCTTTAATCACGTTTACCTTGTTGTTGCCAAGAACGCGATCGTAAGATTGGTGGATACGACCAATGTAAGCTTGACGACTCTCAACCAGTTTGCTCCAGTCGAAACCTTTTACATCTACATCGAAGCCGTAGTCTTCTGCGTACAGGTTCATTGCTTCTGCAACTTGCGCGCCGTGCCACATTACTTTTTTAGGCACACAACCAACGTTTACACAGGTACCGCCAAGGTCTTGAGCTTCGATAAGCGCTACTTTAGCACCGTACATTGCCGCACGGTTTGCTGATGCAATGCCGCCGCTGCCGCCACCGATACAGATATAATCAAAATGAGTCGCCATTACTTTCTCCAAGAGCTTATTAATTTTTGTCTGACAACAATTACATTGGGGTAGTGGGTGATGAACTCAACATCCCTAAATAAATTGTTACCTGCCTAAGCCTGTTGAAGTGACTTAAGCATGATCCGTTGTCCCTATCATAAATCGAGTCTAGCAATTTCCTAAATGGGAAAAAGTGACATTACTTATGACAAATAGCGATGAGAGGATAGCAAAGCGGAATAAGGCATACATTTCCCTGCCAGAGCAGACACTTTCCCTAAAATAAATAAAAAAAAGCGCAACGAGGTCATCGTCGCGCTTTAAGCTTCTGAAATTCAGTGTTTTTTATTCTGGAACGATCCAGTCAACTTTCCAGTGACCCGTTGCTGGCGCGATCGCTTCTTGCAGGAATGGCAGAATCTCTTTCATCTGACTTTCCAGTTTCCACGGTGGGTTAATCACGATCATGCCCGATGCGGTCATACCGCGCTCGTTGGTGTCTGGAGATACGCCCAATTCGATTTGCAGGATCTTGCGGATCCCCAGTCCTTCCAAGCCTTCAATCATGTCTTCGATATCGCAGCGGTTTACCACTGGGTACCAAATCGCGTAGATGCCTGTTGCCCAACGTTTGTGGCTTTGGAAAATCGCTTGCACGACGTCGCGGTACTCTTTCGCTAGCTCGTATGGTGGGTCAATCAGCACCAAACCACGACGTTCTTGCGGTGGTAGGCTGCCTTTCAGACGCTTAAAGCCATCTTCTTTATAGATGCTCACTTGGCGATCACGATGGAACTCTTGCTCTAGTAGCGGGTGATCGGCTGGGTGTAGCTCGGTCAGAACCATGCGGTCTTGTGGGCGGATTTGCGCACGTGCAACACGTGGTGAACCTGGGTAGTAACGCAGCTGTTCACCGTTGTTCAACGTTTTGATTGAATCGATGTAGCTTGCGATGTCTTCAGGAATGTTTGGGTTGTCCCAAATGCGCGCGATGCCTTGTTTGTATTCGCCCGTTTTCTCAGACCATTCGTGAGTCAGATCGTAGCGTCCCACACCCGAGTGGGTATCGTGATAAACAAACGGCTTATCTTTCTGCTTTAGCGCATCAAGAATGAGGCTTTGAACGATGTGTTTTACCACGTCAGCATGGTTGCCAGCGTGGAAGCTGTGGCGGTAACTTAACAAATTAAACTCTCGAAACACTCTTTGACTGAGTGTGGTCTGTGATTTTCGCGATATGGCGGTATTATACTCAAGTAACTTAAAGAAGTAGAACTTCGATTCAAATCAGTATCACTGATAGGGATTCGCTATTGAAATTTCTTTAAGTCACCCATACTTAGTATGAGTAAACAAATTGAACCTAAGTGGGATTGCACCGCTCCAATAGAGTGCGAAACCTGACTTAGGCATAACAAGACTCAAGGACAGAGTAAGCACTCTTTGACCGATTTGGTCATTGCTGCATCGAGAAAGGGAACGGAGATCCCCCCATCCATGTTGTTGGCTTGCCTGTGCATTGAGTTCGCCTATTTCTATGCAAATGCAAATGGGCAAATACAGAGCCAAAACACAAAAGGAATTATTCATGTCTAATCCACTTCTTACGTTTACGGATCTTCCTCCGTTTTCGCAAATCAAACCAGAACACATTAAACCTGCAGTGGAGCAGGCGATTGCGGATTGTCGTGCCAAGGTTGACGAGGTACTAAAAGACAACGCAAACCCAAGCTGGACCAGTGTGATCGCGCCAATTGAAGAAGCGGATGACCGCTTGAGCCGCATTTGGTCACCAGTGGGTCACATGAACTCAGTAGTGAACAGCGAAGCGCTGCGTGAAGCGTATGAAAGCTGCCTACCAATCCTGTCTGAGTACGGTACTTGGGTTGGTCAGCATAAAGGTCTTTACGAAGCGTACAAAGCGATCAAAGCCAGCGAAGAGTACGCGACGCTAACGCGTGCACAGCAGAAGACCATTTCGGATTCTCTACGTGACTTCGAGCTTTCGGGCATCGGTCTACCATCTGACGAGCAACATCGCTACGGCGAAATCAGCAAGCGCATGTCTGAGCTGAGCTCAAAATTCTCTAACAATGTGCTGGATGCAACCATGGGTTGGACGAAGCACGTTGCCGACGAAAAAGACCTAGCGGGTATGCCAGAATCTGCACTTGCAGCAGCAAAAGCGGCAGCAGAAGCAAAAGAGCTGGATGGCTACCTAATCACGCTAGATATCCCGTCTTACCTGCCGGTGATGACGTACTGTGATAACCAAGACCTACGTAAAGAAGTGTACGAAGCGTACGTAACGCGTGCTTCTGACCGTGGTCCAAATGCAGGCAAATGGGACAACTCAGAAATCATCACTGAGCAGCTAAAACTGCGTCATGAAATCTCTCGTATGTTGGGTTTCAACACTTACAGCGAGAAATCTCTGGCAACTAAAATGGCAGAGAATCCAGCGCAAGTTCTTGGCTTCTTGAACGATTTGGCAACCAAAGCGAAACCACAAGGTGAACGTGAAATCGAAGAGCTACGCCAGTTTGCTAACGCAGAATTTGGTGTTAGCGAGCTAAACGTGTGGGACATCGCGTACTACAGCGAGAAGCAAAAGCAGCACTTATTCCAAATTTCGGATGAAGAACTTCGTCCTTACTTCCCTGAATCAAAAGCAGTAAGTGGTCTGTTTGAAGTGCTAAACCGCGTGTTTGGTATGACAGTGACAGAACGTGAAGGCGTGGATACTTGGCACGAATCAGTGCGTTTCTTCGATATCTTCGACGGCGAAGGTACACTGCGCGGCAGCTTCTACCTAGATCTATACGCACGCGAACACAAACGTGGCGGTGCGTGGATGGACGATTGCCGTGGTCGTCGCGTAACGCTATCAGGCGAGCTACAAACACCGGTTGCTTACCTAACGTGTAACTTCAACCGTCCTGTGGGCGACAAGCCTGCACTGTTTACGCACGATGAAGTGGTGACTCTGTTCCACGAGTTTGGTCACGGTATCCACCACATGCTGACGCAAGTAGAAACAGGCGCGGTATCGGGCATCAACGGTGTGCCTTGGGATGCGGTTGAGCTACCAAGTCAGTTCCTAGAAAACTGGTGTTGGGAAGAAGACGCGCTGGCGTTTATTTCTGGTCACTACGAGACTGGCGAGCCGCTACCAAAAGCGATGCTAGATAAAATGCTAGCAGCGAAGAACTTCCAGTCGGCGATGGGCATCCTACGTCAGCTAGAGTTCGGCTTGTTCGACTTCACTCTGCACACAGAATACGACCCAGAAGTGGGTGCTCGTGTGCTTGAAACCTTGGCTGAAGTGAAAGAGAAAGTGGCAGTTGTACCAGCGGTTGAGTGGGCACGTTTCTCACACAGTTTTGGTCACATCTTCGCGGGTGGTTACAGCGCAGGTTACTATAGCTACCTGTGGGCAGAAGTGTTGTCTTCAGATGCGTTCTCTCGCTTTGAAGAAGAAGGCATCTTCAACAAAGAAACTGGTCTAAGTTTCTTGAACAACATCCTAGAAATGGGTGGTAGTGAAGAACCAATGGAGCTATTTAAGCGCTTCCGTGGTCGTGAGCCTGAAATCGATGCGCTACTGCGCCATTCTGGTATCGCAGCGTAATCTCATTGAGAATCAAGATGGGCAGCCAAGTGGCTGCCCTTTTTTATTTTCAGATTCGTTTTTTATTTATTGATTCAACTTGTTATGGGTTGACGTTGCGATTGATTGGGTTTTGCAGTGAAATCAGCGTCTCGGTAGATTGCACTTCGTCGATCGCTTGAAGCTTATCAATCAATACAAATTGCAGCTCCTCAATTGACTTGCACATCAATTTAACGAATATGTTATACGCGCCCGTGGTGTAGTAAGCTTCTACCACTTCATCGAGAGCGTTGAGCTTTTCTAGTGCTGAGTGATAGTCGCGTGCAGCATTAAGGTTGATGCCAATAAAGCAACATACATCGTATCCTAGCTTTTTGGTATTGACGATAACTTCTGTCCCTTCGATGATATCGGCGGCTTTCATTTTCTCGATGCGAACGTGGATGGTGGCAGGGCTAACATCAAATTGTTTGGCCATTTCTGCATAAGGTGTTCGAGCATCGGCCATCAAGGTTTTTAAAATGGCGCGATCAAGGTCATCGAGTTTGGGTAGACTCGCATTCATATTAGTAATTCCGCTAGGATATGAGGCTTTGAGTTCATTTTATACTCACCATGAATAGGATTCACAAGGTTTAGGCAGAGATAACCGAGAGTTGGCTCTGATCTCACGGAGATGATGTGCAGATTTTACTGATTTTTATCGCAATATTCTGGAGTGCAGTTGCTATTGCACAAGAACAAAAAGTTCTTGTTGTACATTCCTATCATCAAGGTTTTTTCTGGACGGATTCAATTCAAAGGGGAATTGCGCAGCAAGTGGCTGACCGCCCACTGGACATGCGTGTTTTATATTTGGATTCAAAACGTAATCAAAGTCCTACGTTTTTCCAGCAACTTGAGTCTCTATATCGCACTAAACTTTCCAAAGAGCGCTTTGATGCCATTGTCGTCAGTGACAACAATGCGTTGGCATTAATGCAACGTCTAGCACCAGTAATTAAAGATACGCCAGTTATCTTTAGTGGTATCAATAATTATCAAGCGGCTCTACATCACCAACTTAACGCGACTGGCGTAATTGAAGATGTTGATCTGGCGGCGAACTTAGAGTTGATCGAGCGACTGCACCCTAAATTCCAACAAATCCTCATTGTGAGTGACCATTCTGTTACAGGGGCGGCACTTAGATCTCAGGTTGCTGAATTTCTCAGACAAACACCCAAATATCGCCACAAAGTGACACATTTAGTGCCAGATACGATCGATGAGCTCAAACAACAGGTATCAGAATTAACCCAAGATAACGTCGTATTGTTTTGGACCTATTACCGAGATAAATATGGTGTAGTTAGCACGGATCGTGACTGGCGCGAGGTGAATCAAGCTTCTACCGCCCCTTTGTTTATGGTGCACGATATTGGTTTAGGGCATGGAGCTGTGGGCGGAGTGATCCAAAGTGGCTACCGACAGGGGTTTGAGGCAGCTCAATTGCTTGAGCAGGTGTTAGATAACCCTAAAGCACCGTTACCAGCAGTCATAAAAAGTAAATCTGAAATTAAATTGGATTATCAATCTGTGGTTCGCTGGGGGCTAGGAGTAGAGCAAGAGCCATCGGCAGTATTTCTCAATAAGCCGATGCCGTTTTCACAACGTTTTGCAAAAGAAATCAAAGTCTTTGGCAGCGTGTTTGTGCTGATGTCCATCGTAATTTTGCTGCTGAGCTATTACTTACAACGTATTCGTCGTAGCGAAGCGTCTGCCCGCGAGGCTCAAACGATTTTAGAATCGGTTTTCGACCAAAGCATGCAGTATATGGGCATACTCGACCAGCACGGTTTACTAAAATCAGGTAACGATCGCCTACAGTCTCTGCTTTATCACCAAGATTTACGACTTGATCGCCCACTGTGGCACCACAAGCACTGGAGTGTTGATGCTCGCCAGAAAATATCAGAATTTTTTCAGACTCATCACCGTCAGGTGACGACTTTTGAAGCGGATATTTGGAGTAAAGAGCATGGTGCGATGGTGTTGGAAGTTTCACTCAAGCCTTTCTCTCAGAAGGTCGGAAATGAAAACCAATACTTGTTCGAGGCACGTGATATTACCAGCCGTAAACTTATGGAAGACAAGCTTTATCAGCGTGAAGCGAGCCTACGTAATTACTACGAACAGCAACCAGTGATGATGGTGACATTGGACAGCAATAACTGCATCCAAGAAGTAAACCGCTTTGCTCAGCAACTGTTGGGGTATCAACCGCTGGATATGCTTGGTCATCGTTTGCGAGAGTTTTATGCAGACGACAAGGCACTGTTTCCGCGTCAAGTTTTGCTTCAGCCAAACCATGTTGTCCATGGTGTGTGGCGAAGAGAGATAGAGTATCTTCATGCGGACGGTCATTCCGTCTGGGTTCGCGAAAATATTCGTCCGTTACGAGATTCTGACCAGTTACTGATCGTGGGTGAAGACATCTCAGAAACGAAAAAATTGGCCAAACAGCTAGAATATCAAGCACGTTATGACTTGTTGACCGACACTTACAATCGCAACCACTTCGAACTAGAGCTGCAAACCGCACTGCGAGAAGTGGAAAGTCATCGCCGTGTACACGCAATGTTGTATCTCGATCTTGATCAGTTGAAAGTGCTCAATGATACCGCGGGTCATGATGCTGGTGATGCGGCGATTCAGTTTTGTGCCAGTATGTTGGAAGAGGTCTTGCCTTATAGTGCCATTTTGGCACGAATGGGTGGTGATGAGTTTGCGGTATTACTCAAAGATTGTGGTGAACATGGGGCGATCATGATTGCAAAATCGATCATCTCGACACTGAGTAAACAGCCATTCATTTGGGAAGATATTCGTTTGCATATGAGTTGCTCCGTTGGTATTCGGGTTATTGACCACACAGCTGAAACACCGCAAATGGTGCATGCACAAGCGGATTCAGCTTGTCATGTGGCCAAAGAGCTAGGGCGGAATCGCTACAATTTGTTTAGCCACGATAATGAAGAAGTACAGCAACGACAGCGAGAAATGCAAAGTGTTAATTTGGTACACGATGCTCTAGCTGGTCAACGTTTGGAGCTATTCGCGCAACGCATTCTTTGTCTACAGCACGAAGATTCGAAGATGAACTTTGAGATATTAGTGCGGATCCGCAATTCTCAAGGAGAATACATCTCTCCCGGTATCTTTATGCCAGCATCAGAGCGCTACAACATCGCTCACTGGATTGATAAACAAGTGGTGAATCAAACCTTGGAGTGGTTCGAGCAAAGACCAGAAAAGGTGGAGAATCTTGGACGATGCTCGATAAATTTATCTGGTCACTCAATGGGCAATCAGGAATTTATCGATTTTCTATTAGAGCGTTTGGAAACGTCTTCTATGCCTTGCGATAAAATCTGTTTAGAGATCACTGAAACAGCGGCAATGCGTAACCTTGATCAAGCGATCGCATTTTTTACCAAAGTGAAAGCGCTTGGCTGCATGATTGCTTTGGATGATTTTGGATCTGGCCTATCTTCTTTTGGTTATTTAAAGAAACTTCCAGTAGACATCGTGAAAATTGATGGCCTATTCGTGAAAGATATGGATAAGAATGAAACAGATCGAGTCATGGTTCGTTCGATTAATGATCTTGCTAAACAGATGGGTAAAGTGACGGTCGCTGAGTTTGTTGAAAACAGCCAGATTATCGATCATTTACTAGAACTTGGTGTCGATTATGGACAAGGTTATGTTATCGGACATCCCAAACCTCTGGCGCAGTTAGTCGAAGAGCTTGAACAAGAGCGATCGTGCTAGAGTGAGTGAATAGGCTAGCCTAGCAATTCACCGGCCATTAGGTATACACTCAGCGCCAGTTAAACCGATTTTTACTGGAGCCTCCTTTTGCAACTGCAATTGATTTGTGAAGACCCATCTCAACAGTCTCACCTTGATGAACTCGCTGCGCGTTGGCAGCTTTCTCACACTGATGACAGTGACTTTGCCTTAGTCCTTACGACAGAGCGTTTAGAGCTGCGTAAAGTGGATGAGCCAAAGCTGGGTGCAATCTTTGTGGATTTGATTGGTGGTGCCGTAGGTCATCGTCGCAAGTTTGGTGGCGGTAAAGGTCAGGCAATCGCGAAAGCCGCGGGCTTGAACAAAGGTGCAACCCCCACGGTACTGGATGGCACAGCGGGTTTAGGACGTGATGCGTTTGTATTGGCGTCGTTAGGCTGTAAAGTGCAAATGGTTGAACGTCACCCAGTGGTTGCTGCATTGCTGGATGATGGCTTGGCGCGTGCGAAACACGATCCAGAAATTGGCACTTGGGTATCAGAGCGCATGTCTTTGATTCACGCTTCTAGCCATGATGCGTTGGAACAATTGGCGCAAGATAAAGACTTCGTTCAGCCAGATGTGGTTTATCTCGACCCGATGTACCCACACCCTGAAAACAAAAAGAAATCGGCATTAGTAAAGAAAGAGATGCGCGTATTCCAATCTTTGGTTGGTGCAGATCTTGATGCAGATGGTTTGCTGGCTCCAGCAATGGCATTGGCGAGCAAGCGTGTGGTGGTCAAGCGCCCTGATTATGCGGACTGGCTTGATGAGCAAAAGCCAAGCATGGCAATCGAAACCAAAAAGAACCGTTTCGATGTGTATGTGAAGGCGTCAATGGCGTAATTCAACTAGGGTCTATTGACCTTTTGAGCTGATTTTTGCAGCCGTTTGTGGATTCTTCCTTCTTTATAAACTAAGAAAGAGGCAGAGGCTTTGAAATGTAGTTGCCCTACCTGATAAGCCGATAACGCAGTAGAAAGGAGCCACAAACGCTGCCCAAAGGGTTCGGCTAAAAGCGTTTTACTCTTTGTTGAGAGGATTTTGCTTAGAATAACTAGGCTACAAACCTCTCGCCGCGATTAAAACGCTTTT
>NZ_JBQEQR010000061.1:0-157671 GCF_052037695.1 Vibrio sp. WZ-1
TCACACGTAACACAGAAGCTCTGCAATGAAATTGCACACAAATTAAATACGCGCCCACGCAAAAGACTTGGGTATAGGACACCAACGGAGTATATTCATGCGCATCTGTAAAAAGTGTCGCACTTCAAACTTGATACTAAGAACCTTGAACCGAACAGATGGACTCATCTTTTTTAGCACGTCATCAAAGTTATCACGGTCAATTTGAATAAATCGGCGATCCTTAAGCGGCTTCAATTCTGAAGTGTTCTGTCCAGCAAAATCTCCCATTACTCCTACAACAAAAGGAAGCTCTTTTTTAAGCGTTGCGCCCTCTGTTTCAACATCATAGGTAATGTGAACACGAGGCTTCCTTACTCGTGATAGTTTCGAGTGGATACTCGTCATACCGTTCTCCCTTTATCCTTCATTGTTTTGATTTGCTATGCCAACCAGACGGAAATAGCTGTTTTTTGCATCCCCATCGGATATTAGTTCCGCCAGTAAATCTGGCAGAGGCATTCCACACCACCGAATCACTTGCTCTATGGTGTAAGAAACTGGTGAGTGAGGTTCAGTTTCACGGAAAAAATCCGCGACACTCTGTAACTGAGTAATTGCCTGTTCTCTCGATCGCATATTAGTTGCCAACAACTCCGTGGGCTCTACCTGACTATCGTTCTCTTCAAGAATGCAATCTTGTTCGGATTCATCATCGACGATTTCTTTCGCTCCCTTTTTAGTTGGGAACCGCCCCCCGAGCACATGTTTAAGTGCCGAGAGTATTGATTCAAGTTTTTGTGAGATATAAGAACTAGGTGTTACATCACCAACAGCGTTATCTAACGCTTCAGTAAACTTATCAAAGGAAGTTTTTGCATATTCGAGATCTGCAATTAGGCTATTATAAAACTCGTCAGATGTTGTCTTTACCGTATCAAGTATTTTACCCAGTTCAATCGCCCCTCCATCAATCTTGTAACGACGCTTATCTTCATCTAATCGTTCTAGATCTATGGCTTGTTGATACTCCCAATAGGCGAACGCTTGATCCACCCCCATCTCAGTCAAGGGAATTGAAGCAATTGGAAATATAAGCGTACCTTCAGACTCAATGCCATTTAACCCAATAAGTGGTGAGATGCGCGTCTCTATCCCATCTTCGTCAGGCATTGGGTAAATTCCATCCCAGTATGCCCCAACCAATTCAGTTGCTAGCTCATAGCCGATCCCTAACCCTCTGAACCCGTGCAATCGAGTCAGTGCTTCAATCAACCAAGCAACAAATTCAAGATCCTTTGCCTGATTCGATAAAACGTCAGGCACCTCTTCCAAGAATACTCGCCACAATCCGCTGTGAAGTAATATGGATTCTTCCTCGATGATGGCATTACGTTCCTCATTTCGCGCAAGCATACGTTGGTCTTTTAATCGATAATATGTTGACTGTGGTGAAACATCTTCTCGTGGATCCGTTCCAGTCGCAGAACTCCCTTCGATTGGATCCAAAGCACTCTCATACCAATCAAATAAATGAGAATTGCTAATCATCTAGAGTCTCCATTCATAAATACAGGAATCGTCGCATCATTATTCCCATCCACTTCCAGTTCAACTTTCTCGCTACGTGCCTTTACGATCGCACAAGTCACATTGTCACTCGCCCCTCTAACCAAGGCTGAATGCAGTAGCGCTAACCCAGCCTGATTAACCGTATCTGCTTGTAGCGTTGCTTTGATCTCTTGATCACTTAGTTCTTTCGTTAAACCATCACTACAAAGCAAAAATTGGTCTCTATCTACAAGTTGCCCTGACACTTGGTCAATCGTGACATACTCATCAACACCAATAGCCCTAGTTATTACATTCGATAGAGGGTGTGACTCTGCATCCTCTAAGGCCAACAATCCTTGATCGACTAGATCCATTACTTGGCTATGATCACGAGTCTTTTGCGTTAAAGTATTGTTCCTCAATAGATAGATGCGGCTATCTCCAACCCAAAGGCAATGGAAATAACCATCATTAATGAATAATAATGTTAAAGTCGTCCCCATTGTTGCACCATCAAGTTCTGATTGCGCGTATCGATAAATAGCAGCGTTTGCTTGTTGTATTGCAAATCTCAGATCATCAATACTGTTTATTTCATCATCATTAATACGACGTTCTATATGATCGACCAACATCTGACTGGCAATATCACCGGCACAGTGCCCTCCCATCCCGTCAGCAACAACCCAAACTCTTTTCTCTGTCATGTCTAATAGAGCATCTTCGTTATATGGTCTTACTTTGCCAGCATGGCTTTTCGCAAATGTAAAATAATTCCAGTTCACTCTATTACCACCCCCACAGCTTCCAGTTTCCATCAAGCATCGCTGAAAACTGACCAATTGATGGAAAACCATTTGTAATAACCATCGATGACTCCACTGCATCAGCCCCATCAGTCCACCAAAAACAAGACCGGTTAGTCGTTGCAGCTAAGATGTGATTTAGTAGTACGCGTTGATTGAACGAATCAGAAAACCGAAATACAGGGTTTGCTGTACTAGGGTCAACGATCTCTGCGTTATGACTAGTAGTTTCGATACCATCTAATCCTTCACCCATTTCTTTTAACTGCTGATGCCATTGGTCGAACAAAAAATCATCTCCTAGTACTTCAAGAGCTAAGCGTTCTGTCAATTGGGTCCAGGCCCGATTCTCCCAATAATCGATTGCTCGACCACGTACAGGTCTTAATACAGAGAAGTGAAAATAGCGTCCTGCAGCATCAACACTAGGAATCAAAGTACCTATATAGGTTGCATCTCCTGTAAAATTTTTATCTATAGCAAAATGCCAAATTGGAGCGTTAAGGAATAATTCAACCCAACTATCACTCAGTTGCTCTCTACTTACTGCTAAGACGGCTTGTTGCCAATCATGAAACTGCGATGCAAACTCTGATGGCACCCCCTCTTTGATAAAATCCCCCTTGGAGGGAATTTTACCTATATAGCCCCAGCCCTCGGTTATAAGGTTTTCGGACATCTAAACCTCTCCATATCGTTGGACCAAAACGGATTAAAAGCACTTTTGGGAATTAACTCGAGTTGTACTTTATTTCCCTTTAAATCAATCATGACGATATTGTCGTTTCTTGACTCAGGTCTGGCTTTTAGCGATTGATCTAATAGTTTGAAGATGCCCCATTCACCTTCGTATGTATGTGATATCTCTCGTTTAGAATCTGGAGGCGTAAACACAATCCTAGTTTGGGATGACGTCGATGGCCAAGTCAGCTCTTTCGCTCTTGCTGGCCCATGCTTATAAACTAAATCTTGCTTTCCAAGTTCAAGCACAAATCTAGTTATGTGCTGATCTAGATAGACAGGCTTCATTCCAAAATCAACTTTTAACGAGTTATCTAACTCGAAGAATGATTGCCTAATTTTTTGCGCTCGCTGGAAAACATGTAACGTTTGTGTTTTCACGCCGATCTCTTTTTCAAATCGCCAACGCGCTGAAGACGTATCAACGAACGGTTCTAAGTACTCGTTAAAAAAAGCGTCTAAAGTGCCGCCATACCCAAAGAAGCGCTTAAAATCTTTCAAACGAACTTCTTTTTCCGCACTTGCCTTAAAAGGATACCTTCCAGCAATAGTCTGGTTATACGTTTTAACAACTCTTGTTTGCCATAATTTGTTGAGGTGATCTTTCGATCCAGACTCCGCAAACTTGACTGACTCTTGAGATAACTCTCCTAACCATTTATTAAAAGGCTTAGGCAAAACAGCCTTTGCAGCACCAATTGAAGAAGCAACTTCTTGCGTAAGAGTGCCGTCAAGTATGCTCTTATATGCAATTTTCTGATTATTTCCCGAGCTAGATAAATCTGAGAGATAAGATCTAAGATTCAACATAGCATCTTGAATATCGCTGTAATCCTGCTCTCTCAAATGAAGAATATCAGTAAAGTGCACTTCAACTTCCTTTCCGGGTAGTGATACAGCGAACTCACTTTCATCAGGTAAGTAAAGGTCCAACTTGTCTGCAGTATTCGAAAACTTAACTTTAGCAACTTTACCCGCAACTTCTGAAGCCGCTTGCTGATTTTGAGTTAACGTCACTTTCGTTACACCAACTTCTTTTTGAATCGCTCGTAAGAGGGACTCTATCGGCCTCTCAACACTACTTAAAACTCGAGCTTGCTCAGTAGCCATAGATAATGTTGGTGCTTGTTTTAGTTGAATATCTTCTATAAGCCCTTTCCACTCATTGACATAGTCTTGATAATATCTTTGTTGAACTCCTTTAAGAGCAGCATTTTCATCAATGCTTCTTACTTCGAGATCATCACCATAGACCCAGTTTTCCTCCATCAAACTTTTCACTGTTCGACCCAGCTGGATTTGGAAAACACTATGAAAGCCGTTATAAGTGTAAAAACCGGGAATACCTTGAGAGAGCGGTTTTCCACTCCGTCTCTCAAACTGTTCTAAACTTTTAGGTCCTAGAACATCCGTAAGTCGAAACGAAGGAACATGGCTCTTCGAAAATTGCATTTTCATACGTTGATAGGCTCTTTCCGGAAGCGACATTTTGGTTAGAACATCCCTTGCGTCTTTAACGGATTCTTCGTTAAAAACCAACCCCTGTTCGTTCGCTGTAAGGAATTGATGCGTATGAATATTTAATCGCTCTCGTAGTGATTCATTAAGCGTCCCTGGGAATTCCCGCTGAAAATAAAAATCAAACCAATTTGAAACCTGTTGTAGGTCGAACTTGTCTGCATGAAATAGCATTAAGTATGTTTTTAGTGTTTCGTATAAGTACTCACGATGATGCTTATTCTCATCCATCTCTGATATAAGAGCGTTCGAAAGGAGCGTTGAGAAGTAAAATGATAGTGCGTCCTTATAGGCTTGGTTAGCGGACTGAGAAATTTTATCCCCTTGATACAAACCTAATTTGTTGAACGGCGGTGAATCGGGATAGCGATTATCAACGCCCAATGGAAGCATCATTATTTGATCGAGTGTCGCGACTGCATTTATAAGATCTTGCTCAAAGTCTAGCCCGCCAGCATTAATCATCACCTCAATGTCACTGGTTTGTTGATTGACTTCATTGATAAGATCTAAGTTCCAACGATAACTAAAAAACCACAATGACGATGCACATATCAACAGACCAAGGCAACCAACAAGTACTCCTTTCCTTAGCCATTGATTTTGCTTTTGATAATGTCTATTCACACTACCTAGCCATTGTTCTTTAAAAATGACTTTTTCAAACAAACTTTTTACGAAGAAGCTGTGTGATGCTCCTTTGGTCATTTCTAGTGTTAGTCGGTTTAGTCCTAAGCCGCTCGCAGATTCATGCATCAGTCGGTCTACAGGAGCCCCCTCCTGAACCGAACTGACAACAAAAACGCCACGTATCATTGCTGGTTCTTCAAAACTATTCTGAGCGAAAATTTCTGACAAAAACTCATCTAAGTTCGCTTGCATCATTCTCAACTGTTTTGGAAATTCGAATATCAGTGCACGTTTATCTAAGTCATCTTCTGTTTCTAAAATACGCAGCATTCTCTTATCTAAACGCTCTAATAGCCCATAGAACTCCTTATTAAATAAACCAATTGCGCCACGTTCATCAGCAACTTCTGTTGGAAACATAAACCCCAAAAGTTCCTCACGTTCTTGCTTTGTGATATCAGCAAAAAATTCGTTAAATCCCGCAACGAGATCTGCTTTAGTAAGTAACACATAAATTGGAAACTGCATTCCGAGTTGGTTTTTGAGTTCTTGCAAGCGAGATTTAATGGCACGCGCATGCAAGCTTCTCTCTGTGCGTGTCTGAGACATGATACTCGCCAAACTAACGGTAACAATCGACCCATTGATAGGGCGTTGTGTTCGATACTTCTTTAGTAACCCGAGGAAACCATGCCACGCCTTTGAATCGACAGCTGCTTGACTATCCTGCGTAGTATATCGGCCAGCAGTATCGATAAGCACAGCTTTGTTTGCAAACCACCAATCACAATGTCGAGTACCACCTATACCCGCAACCGATTCCGCTCCCATAGAAGTGGCTAAAGGGAACTCTAATCCAGATTGTTTGAGAACTGTCGTCTTACCCGTTCCAGGAGGTCCAATCAGTACGTACCACGGTAGACTATAGAGGCTTCTTTTTCCTTTATGACTGTGAGTAGCGACTTTTACCGCTTGTTCTATTTTTTCACGCAATAGAGCAATTTCAGATGCAGCCTCTTTATCAAATTGACTGTCTACTTCTAACAAGTTTTGAATGCTCGCATCATCTTGGGCCTTCTGCTTATGTTGCTTCAATATTGAAACCAAAGCCCATACAAGGACTAATAGAAGAATAGCAATAAGGCGTTGAAAGTCAGTTTTTAAGGGCTCGTAAGATGCAATACTAATAAGTGGACCAACAAACCAAATAAATATTGAGAAGGCAAAAACTCCAATTAAGCCAATAAGCCACCTTTGAGAAAAGAACCTTCCAACTTCTTTCATGCTCATTTTAATGATCCCAATCGTTATTTGGTTAATAGCAAATCAATTTCAATACGACGATTAATTGATCTATTTACTTCGCTTGTATTTTCTACCAAAGGTCTCGCATCACCGAGCCCTTCAGGAATAACCCTGCCTTCTAAAGAGCCACTATCCAAAAGTCTATCGGTAAGAGTCGTCGCTCTTGCAAGAGATAAATGCCAATTCGAGGGAAACTTGCTAGTAAATATCGGTTTGTTATCAGTGTGCCCAGTAATCACTATTTTCCCTTCGACTGACTCCAAAGTTCGAGCGATCTTAAAGATAATGGGGTCAATGTATTCAACAAGGTCTGCACTTCCAGATTCAAATAGATTCTGAGCTTTAATTCTGATCCTTACTCTATCCGGTAATGAATCTACAGTAACAATGCCTCTCTCGATTTCAGTAGCAAGATAGAGTGAAATTTTTTCTGCTATCGGCTTAGTATTTACAGTCGTAGAGGTGAGTAAAATCGATTGCTCTTTAGCAACAAGGTTCATTAGGTTAGAGAAACTTTTGTTCGATGCCGAATTTAGGTCATGGCTGAAGTACATAAAAATACACGCCAGAACCGCAGCAGTAACAGAGCATAACACCCATAATGGAGCTCGTTCTGTTGACCTAGAACCATTTGTAATACCTTCACTTGGGTCATAGGCCCATTCAATATTATTACATCGTCCAAAATTCTTAAGTATGGTAGTAACTCGTTTTCGCAACCTTCTGTGTGACTCTAAACCATTCTGTTCCAAGCGGTACTGGCCAACAAAACCAAGAGACATACAAACAAACATTAACTCTAACAAGTCAAGGTTGCTTTCTGCGCTACTCATACATTTATTGAGATTCTCATAGAATGCCTCCCCTCCTTTCGAAGACGAATAGAAAGATGAAAGCAATGAATCATGACTCCAAACAGATTGCCCACCCCAATTCGTATTTAGGACAGCTTCATCAATAACGCAGCAAAGGCTATAGCGAGCGACATCAATCGTTTCTAGACTCACTTCCTTTTGACGTAAACGATTTTCGTAATCACGTAACTTTTGAGCTAGTGATTCCTTTAAGTGGTGGATATCTGAGTGAGTCGACGTTGCTCGGATCTGCGCAACTATAGACAGCAGCCCATTTGCCTCTGCAAGTACTAAGTTGCTACCATAGGCAACGACACTGTCATTGTTGGTATGTTCAATGTTTGAACTTAGTACAATGGTACTGTCAGATACCCCCTCGTTAGCCTTTGGCGTTGTTGCTTTCTTGCGCCCAGGGCTTGGCTTGACAATTGTTTGTTCCATTCGAGATACTCTTATTGGCTGATACACCAAAGCTCTAATTCAGCATTAGGGAAATTGCCAGACAGATGTAATGCCAAGCCTCCACTCTCATTGAGTCGTGTCCAGAAATGTCCTTTCTTTATTACTTCAAAGTAAACATACCCTGTTTGGTAAGCGATTTGACGAGGAACAACCGATAAAGGCGCGACAGAAATACCATTAATTTGGTTATTGATAAGATCACGTATTTGTTCCACCGCACCAAACTTCAGTTGTCCAGGGACAAGGCGTCGAATTTCTTCAGTATTAATGTCCGCCTTGATCGCTAGTACGAATTGACAACTTTCTAGCAACTTCTTATCAGGAAGGGGGGCAACTTGTATCCCATATTGCCTCGGCTCCAGTGGTAGCTTAGTTGCAGTTTGATCTAAAACAACACTCAGGTACTGGCTTATTGTTTGGTTTAATGAACTAAAGAAGCCCCCTAACCCTAAATGATCGTATTGTTCGATACTTGGTATACGTTTGGATTTGTTGGAAAACGTTGCCAATTCACCAAGGTAACTCTGTAAATACATAGAAAAGTTAACCGTTGAAAAGTGATCCAACTCCTTTAGATGACGAAACTTAGCTTCATATTTGTTCAACATCTGCAGCATGATGAAATCAACGGCTGATGCAGACGCCGCCTTACCTTGACCTAATCTTTGAGAGATAGAGTCTGCTCGAATCTTGGTCATTGCCGTCACATTTTCCAAACACTCTATTAGCTTAGAGTTATTCATTACATTCAGGCTCGGTGGAATATAATCGTTATCTAAAATGACTTCGCCTTCAGGACTCACCTCTTTTATTCGACAAATTGGGATCTCTACATAGCCTGCTAATCTTTCATTCGACAGCTTGAGTTCAAGATTAAGCGCTTTAACCTGAATGGTTTCTTCATCCAAGCCTGTATTTGTGTCAACTAGATCGACATCATCAAGAGAAAACCGTGTAATCTCCTCCGCGCTATCATGACGAACACTCTTCTCTTGATAATTTAATTCCGGCAATACAATTTTAAGCAGAGTGTTCTCCACACCTTTATCTATGGAGACTGATTTAGGAGACTTATGCTTAGCTGGGCAATCAACTACAGTCATATCCGGAAAAATAGCCGTCAAAGAATCGATTCTAACTTTACCATCTTTCAGCGCTGCCTCTGACAAATGTAAGTCCCATACTCCCCAGTAATACGGAGAACTGTACTTTGCTAAATCCCTAAATTCAGCGGTCAAGGCCCGGTCTTGCTGTTGGAAATGTTGCGGGCGTAAGAACATTCCCTCACACCATGCAGTTAAAGAGTATTCAGTCATTAATAATTGCCAATATTTATTTTACTACTAGTGATAAATCGTCGATCAAGATTTCGTAGGTGTTATACCCAGTTTTATCTACTTTGATTACTTGTCGCCAATTAGAGTTCTCAATATCTCTGAAAGCAGCAACTAATCCAATGAACTCTGTTTCTGGGCTCATACTCGATTGATATTTTTCTACAGACCCTGGGGTCAGCGAAAGTTCATACTTATTAACTAGATCAGGACCAAGAACTTTTTCCGGATTTTCGTATAATGAAAAGAAATCCTGATTGGAAAAAATAGTATCCGACGTAAGCTCAAAGACATAAAAAACGACAGGTGACGGCCTTCCATTTGAGTCCGGATTGATATTATGCGCTGAATTTATTTCTAAATCAGAATAAGGCTTTACAACGAAATTTGCAGCACTACAACCAATCATAATCATTGATAAAAACAAAACTAAAGATAAGCGTAACATATTAGTCTTTCTCCTAACTATCCCCACGAAGTGATGCTTCATAATATTTAGCAAAGTCTTCCAAATAAAATGGCACATCACTACTGACTATTTCATCAGAGAGCTGGCGGTGGATATTTTGAAAATCCCGCCAACTATCAACATATTTCTTTGATGGATTTATCTTGCTAAACAGCGAACTATTGTTTTGATTTGATGTTGAAATTGACTCGGGATCCACTAATGACATAACACCATGGACTGAACCTTCAACCCCCTTCATCAAAGCATATTCATGTTTTTCGATATCTAAAAAAGCTTCTCTGATAGCAGAGTTGGGGCTCATAAAACTTGATGTTTGTCTATTATATAAATTGTGGATCGCATCTTCTAAATTAGCAGAGAACTTTAGTGGATTATTTTCCTGTTTTTGAAATGCAGTATGATTAAGACGATTATTCTGCTTAAACTCTGCCCTCTTGTGTAGTGTTTCCATCAGACCGAGCAACATCAGAGAAAATGACTCTCCAAGTTGTTTATACCAGCCAACTCGGTTGCTCTGAGGAATCATTTGGGGATTTATACCAAGCCCGACAATAAAAGCGTTTAACTCTCGGCACTCTCCATTATTAATCAACGAGCTATTATCTAATATTGCATCATCTTCTATCTTCTTATCGACATTTTTATGAGCTTCGTTTACATCAAAGAAATCATCGGTCAAACCAATATCTAATTGTTCACGTGGAGTCTCTTCTGGCTCAGTTTCCATTACTTCTGACATACTCATACTAAAGCCAAACTCATCTAAAGCTGGTTGAATCGCTGGTAAGAGAGTCTTTTGGTTGTTATCAGACACAACACGTTCGTGGCTAGTTGATGTAAAGTCACTATTAGAACTGATTGTTACCGTAACTTGATAATCACCTAAAGATAACGTATCGCCATCATTTAAATGAGCTTCGTTTCCTTGCCCTATCGGGGTTACCGAATTATTGATGAAAATGCCATTAGTAGACAAATCTCGAACTAAGAATTTGTCACCAAATTTGACGAACTCTCCGTGTACGCCGGACACGACTCGTTCTGGGTCTGGCAAGACCCAATCACAGTCTTCTGAACGGCCAAACGTAGCCTTAGCATGTTCACTTCCTTCATCAAAGCCAAATTCTGTTTCAATCTCTGGCGTAAACTTGTGAAAACTTGTAATGCTTAAAAGCAACATCAAATAAACCTCGCCGACAATTTACATAGCAAAAATAAAATACAATTAAATCAATAAGCATATTTACAATTAAGTAAATAGTTTAGGTAATCTTAATTTCAAAATACACGGAAAGAATAATGAATCATTTTCCATCCAAAGCAATAAGTGGATATTGGATTACTGCAATAATACAGCAGAGTTCAAAGTTTTGACGCATTGGATTTCATGCGTCAATTTTCTGGTGTTAGCTTAATCGAGAAACAAAAATCTAATCATTTTTATGTAGACAGTAACTTATATATTCCAATCATCATTATTTATGGAGCTTTTTGTGATGGTAGATAGTAATAAAAATAGATCTATTAGTAATATATCTGATGGTGATAAAACGAAAGTAGTAAAAAGTCAAAATGAAGACCGGAATAAAATTAATAATAAAGATTTAAAAAGAGAGGCTAACTTCAAAGAAAATACGGTGAAAAATGAAAAGACATCTCAAATTTGCAACAAGGAGAAGATTAAAAATAACGAGCATAGTTCAACCAATACAACATCGTCTCAGCGTGAAAGGTCTCTTACCGGAAAGGTAATTAAGAATCGGTATGAAATAGAATCTCTGATTGGACACGGAGGGCTCTGTGACGTCTATTTGGCTAAAGATCTAATTCTTGATTCATCTGGAGCTGACAATCCTCATGTCGCACTTAAAATCCTTCAAAATGAGTTTGCTGAACAACCAGAAACCGCTCGAATGCTCATTAGAGAAGCTCAACAAACTCAAAAATTAAGTCATCCCAATATACTCCGAGTTTATGATTTCGGCGTAGATGGTGACGTATACTTTTTAGTCATGGAATATGTTGATGGTGAAACTCTAGAACAGTTAATTCAGCGCTCTAGGCCAAATGGGTTATCTTTTTCCGCAACGATGAGTATTGTTGATCAGGCACTTAGAGCCCTTGATTATGCTCATACCAAAGGGATTGTTCATGCCGACCTAAAGCCTGCAAATATTATGCTAACGCCAGAAGGTAGCGTGAAACTGCTAGATTTTGGGGTATCAAAAACTCACAAAGTAAAACAAGATCAGTATGCTGCAAAAAGACAATCTCAAAATATTGACACTTTGGGATACACTCCAAATTACGCATCACAGAACGTTCTTGAAGGAAAAAATCCAACGTTTCAAGATGACTTATTTGCTTTTTGCTGCATTATTTATGAGTTGCTCTCTTGCAAACACCCCTACAATAGAACACCTGTCAATGAGGCCTTAAAGAACGGCTTAAAGGCGACAAAACCCAAGAATCTCCCTCTTGGTAAGTGGTCTGTGTTAGCCTCTATCCTTAGTAAAGGTAGTGTGAGTGATGATGTAAATGCACAACGACTACTGGCTCAACTTAACAAAAATTACTGGAAGTTAATTACTCCACTGGCTGCTACAGTAGCTCTGATAGTTGGGGTAGCCTTTACTTTCCAACACCAACAAGCCAAAGTCTCCTCATTAGCGTTAGCCTTAAAGCAAAGTCAAGAAGCATTAAGTGACCAACTAAGTTTGCTTGAGATACCGGCGAGTGAGGCCAAGCAACTCATTGACAGTGGGGAGGACCTTCACCCTATTATCAGGGAAGGTTACTTACGTGTACACAAAGACAGTATTCTTGGACAGTTTGAATCCGAGCTTGATAGTATTCTAAACACAAACAACAATAGTTACCCAAACTATGATCAGATTGAAGTTGTTCTATCTAATGCGAGAGCTTACTATCCAGACTCTCATAAAGTCGAAGTATTATCCGTAGACATCCAATCCAGCAAGCATTCGACTTTGCTATCAATATCTCGTAAAATCAACAGCCACCTTGAAAAGTCTCGCTACGTAAAAGAGCCTGATGTACGTTCTATTTATGATCTTAATCATGATTTAACAACGATTCATAAAGAGTACCGCTTTGTACCTAGTTCGCTTGCCTCTGAAGTATTTGGACAGCAATTGACTGAAGCACTTAAGGAAAAAGATGCTGCATCTCTTGTCACACTATTAAAAGTTGGCAACACATTTTTTGCTGACGTTAAGGACTATCAAGAGAAACTCATCACTAGCAATCAGATGAAAGACTCAATCCTAGAGATGAAGCTGTACTTACAATCTTTAGACTCAAATACGCCCCTACCTTTCCCAGCTCAAGCCGCAAAAGTTCTGTATAAAGAAGATTTCGATGGCTTGCACTTCCGTTTAGATAAGGCGAAAACAACAGTTCATCTCGACAAACTCGTTGATGATCTGAATTTGCTGTCTAAACGTTTTCCTGAAAACTTTGAAGATATTAATGCGTTTAAATTCCAAATTGCCAATAAGTATCTACACTTTTCAGACATCCTTTTAAATAAGCGTAAGTCGAAAAGTGCAAGACGAGCAATGCAAAAAGCCAACGCCCTGTTGCAACAGACGGGTCAAGGATAAGCATAGATACAATTGACATAGTAACCTTATGTTCAGCTCCTAGTTCAGCCATACTATCCCTTGTCACTTTGCGACGTAGACATGTTTTCACTGTCAACGCTTCATTCCGCAAGGGATAGCACAATAATTGGATATTCATTATTGGCTTCGATGGGAGACTTTGGCAATTCCCGTAAATACATCTACACTCTGAATGTTCCCATGGGAGATTTCGCAATGGAAGATGTACGTTTTAGAGAATTGCTAGCTAAGCTAGATGATCTAACCGATCCGCAAAAGAAATGCCTGATAGATAAAGCACTATTATCTTTAGAACCATCCCATATAAACGCGAGTATAATGGACATCCTTTCCAAAGATGAACTAGATGCGCTCCTATCCATTGGCGATACGAATGACGAATAGTAAGCAAACTTGAGATTATTCTTGTTATTTATTCAGCGGTCAGTAAATGGTGACGATATATATGTTCCTTTCACCTTTTATCGATACGGTAAACTCATCCGTCATTTGAGAAATTAATATAATACCTCTCCCTGAAGGCAACCAACTGTTTTCATCGAGCAAGTTGGGGGCTTCAATCTGCTTAGAGATGCGACCTTTGAACGTATCGTCATCAATACCGCTTCCATAATCAGCCACGCGCAGTTCAACTTTTGTTTTTTCCCCTCGAAGCACTTCGCATTCTAACTCAACCATTTTTCCTGCTTGTTCTTGGTAGGCATGAATAAACGCATTGTTCATTAGTTCTACCACACATAACTCCAACGCTTGCATGGCATGAGAAGAAACCGAATGTTGTTGAAGGAACTCAACCAATTCGAGACTCGCTTGGCGTGAAACTTCTAAAGACGCCTGATAGGATTTCTGAAATAGCGAACTTGTCGACTTAACGGCTTGCGATTGTGCACAGCCCAACCATTGCACTTTCAACAAGCTCACATCATCGTCGATTTCTGGTTTTCCTTGCCAGCTTTGCACTTGCTCCAAAACGGAATTGGTTTGTGCCTTTTCTGGCATCGCTTTACTCCCTTCGATGTTAGCTAGCAGTCGGTCAATGCCGTAAAGCTCCTCGCCTTGCTTGGCTTCCAATAAGCCATCGGAGAAGAACCAAAGCGCGTCATTGGGCTTGAGTTGGATACTTCCACCTTGGTACATCATCGGCTCCAATGCCCCGACGATGAAGTTGTTGTCACCAACAAGTTCCAAGCGGTTTTGTTCCGTCTGTTGCCAAACAAATTTAGGATGTCCTGCAGTGCAATAATTCAGTTCACCAGTTTCGGTGTTCAACACGGCGTATTCGATAGTGAAATAGAGCTTGCTGTTTTGCGTTTGCTGGTAACGTCGATTAAGCCTTTCAATCACAGCAGCAGGCTCACTGATGCGGTATTCGTTGTCGCTCCAGTCTAACGTTATCGACTCCGATTTGTTACGTTGTGACAAAGTTTGTTGAATCGAGAATGCCATCAACGCCGAAGAAATACCGTGCCCGGAGACATCGAAGACATAAAACGCAACGTGGGACTCATCCAGCTCGACATAGCCCAACATGTCCCCACCGATCTTGGTACAAGGGACATAAGTGAAGCTAAATTGTGCCGTGTGAATTTGTTCTTCCACGGGCAACAGTTGCCCCATTAACTCTCCGGCAGAATCCAAATCCTGCTGAATGGTTTGATACGCTAAATCGAGCTCTTGGTTTTTTGTCGTGAGCGTGTTGTGCAGTTCTAAGGTACGAAAGCCCGCTCGGATGCGCGCTTGTAGTTCCTCTACAGATGTCTTCTTGTCGACAAAGTCATCGGCGCCTGCATCCATGCCTTTGATGATGGATTCTTGATCGTTACGGGAAGAGAGAAGAACAAAGAAGATATAACGAGAAAACGCCGACGATTTAAGCTCACGGCAAAGCTCAATGCCACTGATACCCGGCATCATCAAATCACTGAGGACAAACTGAATGTCAGTTCGGTGAGTCAGCACTTCTAACGCAGACTCACCATCTTCAACGGCAATGACCTCGTACCCTTGCTTTTGCAATGCACTGGTCATGTAGAGCAAGACCGTTTTGCTGTCGTCGACCAACAATATGGACTTCATACCTCTCCTTGCCTGTTTGCTTTATGGCAACACACTACTTATGGATTGCTCATCTCTGAAACGGCTGTAATCTTCCGCTAAAAGTTGATGTTGATAACGAGTGTAAGACAACGCCTCATTCGAGATGACGATTTGGTTTTCTTTTTCCATCAATTGCCCACGCAGCAACTCGATTTGTTGATGCTGCTGACTGTGGTTTTGATACATGGCAACGAGTCCGCACACAGACGCTACGAGCAGCGTACACAACACGCCATTGATGGTTTTACTTCGAACACGCATAACCTCTCCTTGTCGCTTGGTGTCCTTCATTACTTGGTGAAGTCCAATAATGATTGGGACGTCTACAAACTAAGAACTCAAGGTTCCAAAACGCCGTGAGAGCCAATTGATGTTGTTGCATTAACAGAGTTAATTATAGGAGAAAGGCAGAAAAAGAAGAGAAAACCTGAACAAATTGAAGATCTTTGCGCTTAAAACGACAAAAAGCAGCAAGTCTACAAAAGCCTTGCTGCTTAGAAAAATCACGCTAGAAGTTAGCCTTGAAACGCTTCACGCACCGATACTTGTTCAAACCAACGTGCAATATTTGGGTAGGTTTCGAACACTTCAATACTCAAACCATTTACGGCAAAACCAACAAAAATGTAGCCGGTAATGTCTACGATGGTGAAGTTGTCCGTGGCGATGTGCTCGCTTTCTGATAGGCGCTTGTCAAGAATTGGTAGGAATTCTAATACGCGAGATTTCGACTCGTCACCCCACGCAGCCACACAGTTTTCACGGTCTTGGTAAATTGCTGTGATATTGCGAAACGCCTGAAAAGCCGTGTACAAACCTTGGAATTCGACAACGCGATGCCACATTTCCACCTGAGCACGTTCGAGCTGGTTAGCACCAAACAGCGCCAGATCATTTTCAAACGCTTCATCTAGGTAGCGACAAATCGCCACGCTTTCACAGATCGTCGTGCCATCATCCAATTCCAGTAGAGGCACTTTGCCGTTCACACTTTTCGATTTAAACGCTTCAGATAGGTTATCGCCCTCGCGCACATTCAGCGCTACTCGCTCAACCTCTCCACCGATTTCCTTTAGAAAAATGCTAACTCGCTTACAACTTGGAGTCATTGCGGTTTCATACAGTTTCATTTCACATCCTTTTATCTTTTTCTAACCGATTGGTTAGGATATACTGTAGTCAGTTTATAAACGATCAGTCAAGAACTTCATTATCAAAAATTTTCAAACAGTTTTGGGTCTGTTTGCTGAGCGAGATTTTTGATGCCGTTTGTTAGTTCACATGAATTTGGGGGCTGATACCCAAGAATAGATGGGTATTCATCATATTGGTTCAGTTCGAACGCTAGAGGTTCTCTGTACCATCCCTCCAAAGCAATTTAATTACCCGATAAGCAGACCCAGGCAGGTAATTTATGGCAAGAAAAGCCAACTTCGACCGAGATGAAAAGCTTCTCGTGGCTATGGATGTGTTTTGGCGCAAGGGCTTTGCGAACACGTCTATCTCGGATCTCACCGACGAGTTGAACATCAACCGCTTCAGCCTTTACAACACCTACGGTGACAAGCAACAGCTCTACTACGAAGCGCTCGATACCTACTTGAAAAAGGTCTCGCTACCTTCACTGAATGATCTGGAAAAAGACGACGCGTCTTTACCTGAATTAGAATCGTTCCTTAAATCTTTTGCTGAGCTGCAACGCAAACGCAGCTGTGGGTGTTTTATCCAAAATGCGTTGATTGAGCACGCTGATGAAGACGATGACGTACTGCGCAAAGGGCATTTTTTGTTTGACCATCTTATCGACATCATCGCGGATGCGCTGACCAATGCACAAAAAGAAACCTTAGTGCCGAAAACGCTGAAACCAGAAGAGCTTGCTCGTTTTGTTCTCAACAACATGCAAGGTATGCGCGTGCTTGGCAAAGCCAAACGTTATGCCGATTTGGATACGGCGCTTTCCTGCTTGCTGGTTTTGATTAGGAAGTAACATGTCGATTGAAGTGATAGCAGTACGTCTTACCAAAGGCATGGACTTAAAGCTGAGCCTAGCGAAATTGGTCGAGCAGCATGGTATCAAAGCAGGCTCGATTGCCTCATGCGTTGGCTGTGTCTCTGACCTCAACCTTCGTTTGGCAGGTGCAGAGGGTACGTTAACCAAACAAGAGCCATTTGAAATCGTCTCTGTGATGGGAACCCTAACGCCTGAACATCAACACGTTCATATCTCGGTATCTGATCGTGAAGGACGAGTTTGGGGTGGGCATTTGCTAGAAGGTACAGTGATTGATACTACCGCAGAATTGATCATCCATTCTTATCCAGAACTTGAGTTTACCAGAGCGATGGACGAATCGACTGGCTATACCGAACTACAAGTGAATCCTTCCAAATAGCAAAAAGCTCCAGAGCCTTACTGTGCTGTCTCTGGAGCTTTATTCGCTTATCTCTTACGCTAAGAATTTACTCATATCGAGCAAGCTAATTTCGAGGATCATTTTTCGACTAAGTAACAAACCTGATTATCGTCGACCGTTACTTGCCACGTTTTTAGGCAGTGCGCATCGTCTTCCAAACATTGCCCGCTCTTTAAGCTGAAATGCTGTTTGTACAGTGGTGATGCAACACACATCTCACCATCAATATCACCGACAATCCCTCGACTCATCACATAAGCCTTACCAATTGGGTCCCAATCCTGAACTGCGTAAACACCGCTATCAGGAATGTAGAATAACGCGACATGCTCACCTTCAATCAACACCGTGGCACCGATAAACGGCATTAAGTCATCAAGCTGACACAATTTCACTTTGGTTATTGCTGCCATTTACACCTCCTGTTTCACCGGAATACGCTGACCGCGCACACGCTGGTACGGTAAGACTTTGCTGCCCGACGTGCTGTTCAAAAAAGGACGGAAGCGTTGCAGTTTCTCAGGATTATCCAACGTACTCTTCCACTCACATTGATAGGTATCTATGACTCGTGCCATTTGCTCATCCAATGAATCACATAGGTTGAGAGAGTCATCCAGAATTACTTGTTTAAGGTAGTCTAAGCCCCCCTCCATGTTCTCCATCCAAACCGACGTGCGCTGCAAGCGATCTGCGGTACTGACGTAGAACATCAAGACTCGGTCGATCATAGTGATTAACTCTGATTTGGATAGGTCGGATGCAAATAAATCTGCATGTCGTGGCCTCATGCCGCCATTACCACAAACGTATAGATTCCAGCCGTTTTCAGTGGCGATCACCCCAATGTCTTTACTTTGCGCTTCTGCACACTCGCGAGTACAACCCGATACGGCAAACTTAAGCTTATGGGGCGCTCGCAATCCTTTGTAGCGGTTCTCTAACTCAATGGCTAAACCAACTGAATCATCAACACCATAACGACACCAAGTAGAACCCACACAAGATTTCACGGTGCGCACTGATTTGCCGTAGGCGTGCCCTGTTTCAAAACCAGCATCAATCAAGTTTTGCCAGATTTCAGGAAGCTGTTCTAACTGCGCACCAAATAAATCCACGCGCTGACCGCCAGTGATCTTGGTGTACAGATCGTATTGCTGAGCGACTTCACCAAGTACGATAAGTTTATCTGGTGTGATTTCGCCGCCCGGAACACGAGGCACTATCGAGTAAGAGCCATCTTTTTGTAGGTTTGCCATAAAAGCATCGTTAGAATCTTGCAGAGATTGATGCTGTGGCTCCATGATGTGTTCATTCCACAAAGAAGCAAATACAGATGCTGCTGTCGGCTTACAGATATCACACCCATGCCCTTTGCCATGCAGTGCAATTAAGGTGTCGAAGTCTTTGATTTGTTCCACTTGGCAAATATGGAACATCTCTTGGCGACTTAACTCAAAATGCTCACAAAGGTGGTTGTTAACCTCTACCCCCATAGCTGCCAGTTGAGTATCCAATACCGACTTCACCATATTGCTACACCCACCACAGCCAGTACCGGCTTTGGTGTTGGCTTTGAGGTCCGTCAGGTTGGTGGTGCCAGCTTGTATCTCGGCAACTAAGTCACCTTTTGTGACGTTGTGACAAGAACAGATAATGGCGCTGTCTGGCATCTCTCCATCAAGCATTCCGGTATCAAACAGCAGGTTCGCCGCGTGGTCTGGCAGGACCGTTTTGTTCAAATAACACTGTAGGAGCGCATCGTAGTCGCTGTTGTCACCGACGAGAATCGCACCAAGTAATTGGGTACCACTCGCATCAACCACCAGCTTTTTGTAGATGCCTGCGACCGCATCTTGCAAGACCATTTCTTGTGCGCCTTCGGTTTGCATTTGTACATCGCCGATAGACGCCACATCCACCCCAAGCAGCTTGAGTTTGGTGCTCATGTCTGCCCCTTTGAAACCTTCGCTTGGCATCCCAGTCAAGACATCGGCAGTGGTTCTCGCCATGGTGTAACCGGGTGCGACTAAACCAAAGATCTTCTGCTCCCAAAGAGCACATTCGCCAATCGCGTATATGTTCTCATCGCTGGTTTGGCATTGGTTGTTAATCACAATGCCACCTCGCTCGCCTACTTCTAGCTCAGCCAGCCTTGCTAACTCATCTTGAGGGCGAATGCCTGCGGAGAAGACAATCACATCCACTTCGAGAGGATCTTTGTCTTTAAACACCATACGATGCTTAGCCGTTTCACCATCGCAGATTCGTTCCGTACCCGTTGAGGTGTGAACGGTTAGCCCTAGCGCTTCAATCTTCTCTTTTAGCACTAAGCCGGCACCATCATCTAACTGTACGGGCATCAGGCGAGGCGCAAATTCAATAACGTGAGTTTCTAACCCCAATAGTTTGAGTGCGTTTGCCGCTTCTAAACCCAACAATCCACCGCCAATCACGGCGCCCGTTCTTGCGCCTTCACATGCCTTTTTGATTTGTGAAAGGTCATCAAGAGTGCGGTAGACAAACACGTTATCGCGGTCTTTACCTTCAATTGGCGGCACAAATGGGTATGAACCGGTCGCGAGCACAAGTTGGTCGTAACCCAGCACATCTTCACCATCAAGTAGGATGCGCTTTTGCTCTCTGTCGATGCCAGTTACTTGGCTACCAAGTACGAGTTGGATGCCATGCATGTCGTACCATTCTTGATTACTCAGCATCAAATCATCATGAGACTTACCCGCAAATAAAGAAGAAAGTTGTACACGGTCATACGCGATAAAGCGCTCTGCACCAATCACGGTAATTCGGTGCTCCAAATGCGCGTTTTTCTGCACTAATTGCTCGACGAGGTGTTGCCCGACCATACCGTTGCCTACCACAACGATGTGGCTTAATGCGTTCTTTACTGGAATCGTTAAAGGACTGTTCATCGCTGCCTCCTTATGCCGTTTGCGCTGCGGTTTTGGGTTTGTCTTCTTTCGAAACAGGAATCTCGACTTTGGATTGCTTCTCGTAAAGGAACTTCAGCACCGCTTGTCGACACTTCTGATACTGCGCATCATCCGCCAGTGCGACACGCTCACGAGGGCGAGGTAGATTCACTTCTAACACTTCACCAATGGTTGCTGCCGGTCCGTTAGTCATCATCACGATTTTGTCGGATAGCAGCACGGCTTCATCCACGTCGTGGGTAATCATGATGACAGTGTTGTTTAGCTCGGCTTGAATCTTCATCAGTGCATCCTGTAGGTGTGCACGTGTTAACGCATCCAACGCGCCAAACGGTTCATCCATCAGTAGAACCTTCGGTTGAAGTGCCAGTGCTCTCGCGATGCCGACTCGCTGCTTCATACCCCCGGAGATTTCATCCGGCTTTTTGTGCGCGGCATGCTGCATTTGAATCAACTCTAAATAGTGGTTCACTTGCTCCTGAATCCACGCTTTGCCCTTTTTGCCAGCAATTTGTTTTACTGCGAGCTCAACGTTTTGATACACGGTTAACCAAGGCAATAATGAATGGTTTTGGAACACCACTGCGCGGTCGGGTCCCGGTCCTGCCACCTCTCGTCCATCGACGATCACGCCGCCGTCTGTTGGCATGTGTAGACCCGCAACTAAGTTCAATACCGTTGATTTACCGCAGCCAGAGTGGCCAATCAGGGATACAAACTCACCTTTATTGATTTGTAAATCGACGTTCTTAAGCGCGATGAACTCGCCATCTGGCGTTGGGAATCGCATCCCTAATCTCGTTAGATCTAATAATGCTTTTTCCATGATCTTTTCCCTTATCTCAACGCTTGTTGTTTATTCCAAGACAGCCACTTTTGAAGTTGCAACATGCCTCTATCGAGCATCAATCCAATAAAGCCGATTGTGATGACTGCGACCATAATACGACCCAATGATGCCGAGCTGCCGTTTTGGAATTCATCCCAAACGAACTTGCCTAACCCTGGGTTCTGAGCGAGCATTTCTGCCGCAATCAACACCATCCAAGCGATACCTAAAGAGAGACGTAAACCAGTGAAGATCATTGGAATGGCAGAAGGTAAAACGATGGTACGAATGTGCTGCCACCACGAAAGTTGAAGCACTTTGCTCACGTTGATTAAGTCTTTATCAACGCTCGTTACACCCACAGCGGTATTAATCAGCGTCGGCCATAAGCTACACAGCGCCACAGTGATCAGTGAGTTGATGAACGACTTAGCAAACATCGGATCATCACTCACATAAGTGGCACTCACGACCATAGTGACGATAGGCAGCCAAGCCAAAGGTGATACAGGCTTGAGCAATTGAATGATTGGGTTGAACGCTTGATACAACCCCTGATTAAGACCAAGCACGATGCCAAGCGGAATCGCGATAACCGTCGCCAACAAAAAGCCCGCAGTTACAGTCACTAAGCTTGTTATGATTTGGTCGAAGAACGTCGGCTTACCTGTGTAAGGACGAATCTTCACTTCCGCGTCTGGATTCTTGGCTAACTTCGCAGCATTTCGTTTTTCCTGACGTTCGATAAACGCTTGTTCCTTTTCTCGCTCTTGCCAATGGTCATCGACAAGGTTGCTGAACTGCTGAAAAGTTTGCACCGGTCCCGGTAGCGTACCTAATGAGGTTTGCACTTCTCTCGCTGCTAAGTGCCACATTGCCAAAAAGATCAGCAAACCAATGACGGGTAAAAGCACCAACCGACTTCGGTTCACTACCTGCTTAGCAGGAAAAAGGGAAATGACATTACTAGACATACTCACTCCTAAGAAATTTACATCCTTGTTGCCACAAGCGAATCCTCTCGCCTGTGGCGTTTATCTTTATCGTTATGGTTAAACCTTGTCTTTTCCTTTCAGCCCGATAGAGAACTTCTCTAGATATTTATTTGGCTCGCGACCGTCATAAACGATGTTGTCTATAAAGTGTGTTTGCGGCGCACGGAAACCATCTTCAGCACTGAAATCTGGGAAGTCTTTTTTGCTCAACACACCATCTGCAATCAGTGCTTGAGCCGCTTGTTGGTAGATATCTGGACGGTAAACCTCTTTTGCGACATCCATGTACCAATCATCGGATTTCTCGCTTGAGATTTGTCCCCAACGGCGCATTTGAGTCAGATACCAAATCGCATCGCTGTAATACGGATAAGTGGCGTTATGACGGAAGAACACGTTGAAGTCTGGCACGTCTCGTTTGTCGCCTTTCTCGTATTCAAACGTGCCGGTCATTGAGTTGGCAATAACTTCGGCATCGGCTCCGACGTATTCGCTTTTTGATAGCATCTTCACTGCTTCTTGGCGGTTGGCATTGTCGTTTTCATCCAACCAATGTGCAGCTCGAATCAAGGCTTTCACTACGCGAATGTGCGTGTTTGGATACTTCTCAGCCCAAGCTTTAGAAACACCAAATACTTTCTCTGGGTTGTTCTTCCAGATCTCGTAATCGGTCACGACGGGCGTACCAATGCCTTTGAATACAGCTTGTTGGTTCCATGGTTCGCCTACGCAGTACCCTTTGATCGTGCCCGCTTCCATTGTTGCTGGCATTTGTGGTGGCGGTGTAACACTCAATAGGACGTCAGCATCCAACTGGCCACTGTTATCGCCTGATTCTGGGGCATAAAAGCCTGGATGAATCCCACCTGCCGCTAACCAGTATCGCAACTCATAGTTGTGCGTCGATACAGGGAACACCATGCCCATGTTGAACGGTTTGCCTTTATCCAGATAGCTGTCGACCACAGGCTTCAGTGCATCCGCTTTGATTGGGTGAACAGGTTTGCCATCTGGTTGTTTTGGAATGTACTGCTTCATCTGTTCCCAAGTATCATTGGAAACCGTGATTGCGTTGCCGTTCAAATCCATACTGAACGCGGTAATCACTTCTGCTTTTGTGCCGACACCAATCGTTGCGCCCAATGGCTGACCAGCAAGCATGTGCGCGCCAGCAAGCTCACCATCGATGACTCGGTCTAATAGCACCTTCCAGTTTGCTTGCGCTTCTAAAGTGACGTACAAGCCTTCGTCTTCAAAAAAGCCTTTCTCATAAGCAACCGCCAGCGGTGCCATATCGGTTAACTTAATAAAACCAAACTTCAGGTCTTCAATTTCTGGCTCACCCAACTCTGCCTTTACGCTGACCGTGGTGAATACCGATAACGAAATTGCTGACACTTTCAGCATCGAACTCCATTTCATTGGTTTGCTCCCATAAAAAAAGCGCCACTACTCCAAAGAGCAGTAGCGCCGTTGCTAAGTCTACAATTACCGCCGTTGATAATTGAGATAAGCGATTCAACAATAAACCCAAATCTACTAATCCAATTACTGTGCCAACTTATTTTTCACTGTAAATACAATAGATTAGTATATATTGCCGTTTGTTATTCCCTGTTATTGCTTGCTGATAGTGCAACACGCACCACGTTAGAAAATACACCCTAACCCCAAAGTGGTAGAGCAACTAATCAAGCACCTCCAAAGTTGTTATCAAATTCTTGGCAACTTGTGCGAGCGTTTGGCTCGATTGCATGGCTGAATTTCTAAGCGCTTTATAAGCCTGTTCTTCATCAACGCTGTGCATCTTCATCAGCAGGCCTTTGGCTTTTTCCACCAGCTTGCGCTCTTCAATCTTGTGGGTCAGCGATTCAATTTCCGATTGCATACTTTCGAATTTCGCTCTCACTAATGTCGCATGTTCAATCCAAGGTTGAAGTGCAAACTCACTATCGTGCGGCATAAGAACATAGTCCATTTTTTCCGATAAGCGATTGATATCATTGGATGATAATTGCTTTAAGACGATAAGAAGTGGTGCCGATTTTCTGCGACAGAAATCGACGATCAAACGCAGTTCCGCGGTTGGTTGCTGCCATCCAACCACAACGCTTGCCGACGGTTCTCGTTGCATTAGCGTTTCTAGTTGTGCCAATTGGCAGCCAATGATGTTGTCGTAATCTTTGCTCAATAAGCCGGACAATCGAGCCTGCTCTTGGAGGCTATCACAGCATACTATGATGGGTGTTTTTGACGTAGATTGAGTCATGCACATTCCTTGTTTATATCTCACTCACTAAGAGAGACATAACAAGGACTGTGCCAACTAAGGTTGAAGCGTTACTAACTGGAAGCGAGATGTTCTTTGAAGAATCCTAGTGTGCGTTCCCAGGCGAGCGCAGCTTCTTCTGGCGCATAGCGGGCTGTTGAGTCGTTATGGAAACCGTGATTGACGTTCTCATACATTAGCACTTGATACTGTGCGTCGGTTGCAATCAATTGCTGTTCATAAGCGGGCCATGTGTCGTTAACACGCTTATCGAGTCCTGCAAAGTGAATCATCAACGGCCCTTTGACTTGCTTTTGGATCTCTTGTGCCGCTGGTGTTCCATAGAAAGGCACACCTGCATCGAGCTCATCGGGTATCACTGCTGCAAGCATATTGACAATATAACCACCGAAGCAGAACCCGACCGCCCCCAACTTACCGTTCCCATCCTCGTGCTGTTTGATGAAATTAGCCGCCGCAATAAAGTCTTGCTCGATCTTGGCTCTGTCCATCTCTTTCTGCATGGCGCGACCCTCATCATCATTCCCCGGATAACCACCAAGTGGGTATAGGGCATCTGGGGCAAAAGCAATAAAGCCGTCTTTCGCGAGTCGCCTAGCCACGTCTTTGATATAAGGGTTCAATCCGCGATTTTCATGAATCACCAACACCGTCGGTGATTTTAAGGTCTTCTTCTGTGGCATTACCAAATAACCACGCCCTTCTCCATGCCCGTTTGGGGACGGGAAGGTTTCGTAGATTGCTTTGATGTCAGGATCGTTAAATGAAACTTGTTCTGCCAGTGCGTAATTCGGAGTTAACGCATCGACCAGTGCTGTCATGCTAAAACCCAGTACTGCGAGTCCACCAAGTCGATTTAGGAACTCGCGGCGTGAGATCTTTCCGTGAGCGTATTCATCGTACCAATCGAAGGCTTCTTGCGGGATAGGATGAGAAGCCTTTTGTTTGGGAGGGGTATGCTTTAGAACCATTATCCATGTCCTCTACGTCTTACCATATGTTTATTTCAAACTCTCAGCGGCGAAACGAAGTTGAACGCGACTGATTCTTGAACGGTGGTTTCACCCCTGATAAGGAACGCAGCGGTGAAACACACATTGGCGAGCTAGGATCTTTTACCTTCTTCAAACAATAGATAATGGATTCAGATTCAACAACTTTACGTCGTTGGTTTTGCATTCATTGACAATAGTACGTTATTGCTGGCCGCAATATGCTTGCCAGTAAGAGAAGGCGCGTTCGAATGCTTTTTCTCTTTCGTGCATTTGTGCAAATAGAACCACTGTCATCGTCGCTAAAACCGTATTCGCCATTTGGTTCATGTCATCTTCTGACGTACCAAACGGGCAATTTACTGGCATTGGCACCTCAGACAACATTTGCTCCGTCCAGTAGTGCGATGTCACGCCGCTTGTTTGGCTTAACCATACCGTTTGGCTTACTTTCGGGTTGTATTCTGACTCACCCGATTGTCCTTTGAATGACACAACGGCGTGAGCGGTTTGACCAATCTCATATTCGACTTCAGCATGAAGTTGTTGGAATCCAGGATGGAAGCTACCACGAATACCGACGGTCGCCTGCCCCGGGTTCAGTGCTCGAACCACGGTATTAATCGGCGTTCTAAGCCCATAACGATTCTTCCAACCAATCATGGTTTCTGCTTGAGGTGCAAACGAACTCAGCGGCAGATACACAATGTTTTGTGTTTCTAACACACGCTTCGCGTCTTCTGCTGATTCCGCTTTGTTGATATCAAACTTGTCGAGGTAATCTTCTGCGTGTAAACGACCAGATTGACGATCGTGATAGCCGTGCATCAGCACTTTATGACCATTATCGGCGAGAATCTTCGCTGCCAACAGGTGCCAAGGCTGACCTGCCGCTTCACGTTTGCCTGCATAACATGGCCAGTCAATGTCTGCACCAATAGCAGGCATGCGGGATTGGAATGCTTTCACAAAGCCTGCGATTTCTTGTTGAGTCTCGTTCTGTACGCGGATCAGCATCAATAACATCGCCATCTGATCGTCGTCGCACTCTCCGTTTAGGTATTCATCCATAACTCGAAACGCTTGGTCAAAGTTCAGTGGTTTTCGTCCACGTTCACCACGACCGACTGTTCTGATACACTCCAAAATGCTGCTCATATTCCCTCGTATTCCGTCACTGACTGTACGGCTTCTATTAGTTGTTCGCGCAGTTTGACAACTTCTCCCATCACAATCAATGCTGGGCTCACGCCCTTAAGTGTAATCGATAAATCATTGAGCTGATTGAGCTGTGTAACGTGCACTTGTTGTTGAGGGCTACAACCATGAGTGATGATCGCGACAGGGAAATCTGCTCTCAAACCGGAGTTGATTAAACCCGTTTGTATTTGCGATGACTTTTCTAACCCCATATAGAAGACTAACGTTTGTCCGCTTTGCATCAGTTGGCTCCACGCTTCAAATGCGCCTGTTACCACTTGCCCTGTCACAAAGGTAACGCTGCGAGCAACGCCACGATGAGTCAGCGGAATCAAGCTGTTTGCTGAACATCCAATCGCAGCGGTAATACCCGGTATGACTTCGTACGCGATTGAGTGTTTGACGAGCGCTAACGCCTCTTCGCCTCCACGACCAAATACGAAAGGATCTCCCCCTTTTAAGCGTACAACTCGCTTTCCTTGTTGAGCGAGCGATACCATCAAGTCACAGATTTCTTCCTGACCTATACTAGGTTGTCCGCATCGTTTGCCCACGTAAATCCAATCGGCTTGTGGCGAAGCCAACTCCAAAATATCTTTGTTAACCAAACGGTCGTACAGCAGAACCTCTGCCGACATAATCGCTTTCACAGCCTTCACGGTTAACAAGTCAGGATCGTGCGGCCCTGCCCCAACAATCGAGACAAAACCTTTGTGGTTCGCATCTAGACCTGCGGAGTGATTTTCTAAAAGTTGGTTCAGTTTGCTTGCTTGGTCATGCTTAGAAAAGCGAGACGAGCCTTCTTGTTTCTGACTCGCTTGTCCTTTCTTAAACCAAGACTTTTGATAAGGCGCTTCCATGTGCTTATCCTCTTTATGACTTACTTTATTTGAATAGCCAAACTTTGCTGGTTCGCTTGCTGTTTGCCCTTTTGATGCTGATGGCTGTCGACCATTTGTTTGATTTGAGAAACGCACGAGCCACAGTTAGTCCCGCATTTGAGTTTGTTTTGAAGTTGAGTCAGTGACGTGCAGTCTTGTTTCTCCATCGCGTCATGTATTTGTTTATCGGTGACACGGAAACAACTACAAACCAGTTTGGCACTGCTTTGCGATTGAGTGATGGTAAGCAGTTGCGATAGCTCCGTCGGTTTGCCAATCAAGCCGGTAAAGTTGGTGTAGTCGGTTTGAATCGGTTCGCTAGACACCACCAAAACAGAACGAATGATACGAACGTCTCCAACGAGGTCGTAATCCACCGCTAGCCAACCTTGGGCAATATCTATCGTAATCCTGCGGCTCTTTTCTGCTCGACAAAAACTCTGCTTTTTTGGTCGTTTATGGTGTGCAAAGCGCCAAATGCCCAGATTGCTTTCTGATTGAAATGCGCTGTAGAGAAACTTGCCGGAATCAAACTGTGTACCGATAAACATACCGTAGGTTTTTACCGCCGCGCCCTGCACTTCAACATAAGACGACTTAAATGCAGGCTGCCCAGAAAGAGGGTCTTTTGCGCTGTTTATTATCGCGTTAACACTGCTTTCGCCGCCATATCGACCCGCCCAGTGCATTGACATAAACAGCTCTTGAAAACCTAAACCTTCATCAATGGCAACTTTGGCATAAATGCTGGTGTTTGAAGCAGGCTGAAACAGCTTGGTGAGTTGTCCTGCTTTTAAGCGATTTTGAGTAGCAGAGAGTGTGTTCATGTACACGGTTGGTTCTAACTCAGAGGCTGCAAGGTGGGCGATATGACCTGTGCGCGTCATGGTATGCCATTGGTCGCGTTGCCTGCCCGTATTGAGCCACCAGCCTTTTGTTCTCTCTAAACGCGTCGGAGATTCACTGGTCACGACAAAACGCGCTTTACCATCTGGGTGCGAATAGACGCCATCAGCAAAAGGACGCTCTCCTCCCCATTGTGTTGGCATCCACTCTTCGTATTCTTGCTCGGTTAAGTTCGCGTGTTGAGACAGGTCGAACTTCAAAGGTGAATCTGCATTCATGCCTGTCATCGCCGCATATTCCCTGAATACCGCCCGCTCAGAAGTAAACGCAAAGCCATTTTGTGTCTTTTCCAATGCACACAGAGCTTGTCCGACTTGGCTTATCGCCCACCAATCTGATTTTGCTTCACCCGGAGGCGTTTGAAACTGGCGCTGCCTTGAAAGTCGACGCTCAGAGTTGGTCACCATGCCTTGCTTCTCCCCCCAGCCAGCGGCGGGCAGCAACAGGTCCGCGTAATGCGCGACATCCGAATCCGCTGTGATATCGGAAACAATCACAAACGGACAAATCTCTAGTGCTCGTTTTACCAATTGGTTATCTGGCAAAGAGACAACAGGATTGGTTGCCATGATCCACAGAACTTTAATCTCACCACGTTCTACCGCCTCAAACAGTTCAACGGCTTTTAAACCGGGCTGAGTGGCAATTTCTGGTGAATCCCAAAACGCCTGCACTTGCTTGATAGACTCTGCGTCAAAAGCACGATGAACCGCTAATTGATTTGCCAATCCACCAACTTCTCGTCCACCCATCGCATTCGGCTGACCTGTAATAGAAAACGGCCCGCAACCTGACTTGGCAATTTTACCTGACGCCAAATGTGCATTAATAATGGCATTGCCTTTATCGACACCATTTTCGGCTTGGTTTACCCCTTGGCAAAACAATGTGATTGCGGTTGGGCTTTGTGCGAACCATTGGAAGAATGTAGTGAGTTTTTCTTCTGAAATGCCAATGGAAGACGTTAGATTAGCGACACTGTAACGCGAGTCGAAAACTTCTTCTGCAAGCGCATCAAACCCGTCGGTATAGGAATTTATGTACTTAGATTCAATGCATTGCTGCTCGATAAGAAACTTGAGCAGCCCATTAAAAAGTGACACATCCCCATCGTTTTTAATCGGTAGATGCAAATCCGCTTGCTGCGCTGTGACCGTTTCGCGCGGGTCAATGACCACCAGCTTGAGGTTAGGATTGTTTTCTCTCGCTTGTTGAATACGTCGAAATAAAACAGGGTGCGTCCAAGCGGTATTCGCACCGCAGATGACCAACAGCTCGGTATTATCAATGTCGTCGTAATTGACGGGAACGACATCTTCGCCAAATGCTCGTACATGAGCCGCAACCGCCGAAGACATACACAAACGCGAGTTAGTATCGATGTTTGCGCTGCCAACATAGCCTTTCATGAGTTTGTTGGCGACGTAATAGTCCTCCGTTAGCAACTGACCTGACACGTACATCGCGACGGAGTCAGGTCCAAACTCCGCTTTTGCTTGATGGATCTTTTCAGCAATCAGATCCGTAGCCTGTTGCCATTGCACTTCCCGTCCTTGAGTTCGCTGCTTAGTGATAAGCTTTGGATACAACAAACGCGAAGGCATATTCAAGCTCTCTGCCAACGCGACGCCCTTTACGCACAGTGACCCTGCATTCGCAGGATGGCATGCATCTCCAACTATTCCTTTCGCATTAACCTCGACACCACATCCAACACCACAATAGGGACAAGTGGTTTTCTTGCATCCTTGCGACATTCCGCCCCCTGATTCTTTCCTTAGAATGACGAGCTACAAGCGAAAAAAAACCTCTCCCGAAACGAGAGAGGCTGCATTGCCTATAAAAGCTCAAAAAGTAATACCCTATCCGCTTCACCGCCTGCTAAGGGAAAGCGGCGCATCGAGTTAACGATGAACATAATCTAAATTGCAAACCCGATGCCAATTTTATATTTAACTATATTTCAATAACTTAACAAAACAAGCTTTCACTTTATAATTGGCAATGCACTGATTAGGTGCGAGTTTGAATCACAGAAGTGCAAGATTAACGGGCTAGTGCCATGACCAGTCTCGGCTCTCCATCACCGAAATAATCTTCTTCTTTTTCCAGAACCTTAAAGCCTAATGAAGTGTACAACTTGTAAGCCGGCGCATTGTTTGGGTCGACAGTCAGTTTGACGACAGAACCCGCGCTGGCTTTAGTTAGAGCCGCTTCTACAAGTAAACGTGCAATCCCTTTGCCTCTATGTTGGCTATCAACCGCAAGTGACAAGATCCAATGTGTGTTTTGCTCATCGCTTGTCGCCATCAGTACATAACCCTTAATTTGCTCTTCTTCTTTGGCAATCAATAAGCCTTGCGGCCAACAATCAAATGCTTGCCGAAAGAAAAATCGAGGGTAAGCGTGATGACCAAACAATTTCTGCTCTAGCTGAAAAATAGCGTCAAGATCTGACTTTTGGGTAATAACTAATTCCATGATGTTTTGGTTCTATGTTCTGATCTAAAGTGTAATATCTGAGATTAATACTGAAGCTTAATATTTTTCAGCCAGTTAAACTAATAGTTCTCTATCACCCTGACTAAAATGCAAGTAGTAACAATACACCATTTAATGGAACAGCATTCCTATTAGAGTTTACTTATTGCCATAATTTTGTAAAATGTTTCGCGCACTTACAGATAGAAATAACAAAAAAGGTGCATGACAGAGCCTATTAATGGCTCGTTACTTACTAGTTAGTTTTGTCCTATTATTAGTTTCAACTATTTTTATAAGGCTAACTTTTTGTTTTTATTATTCTTTATTTTAAGTGTAGTTGATTAATGTCGTTATACTGTCTCGAACAAAGTCGTTCTGCGTTCGACAAGAAACTATCCATTTGGCAGTGGCTGGGAATACAAGTCCTACTATTTGTTGCCGTTCAAGTCAGCTTCGTTATTTCAAGCTTTTTTGTCGTGTCTAAAGACAGCGTCCAGGTGCTGTCATTCACTGCTGCTTTAGTCGTATCTGCTTTACTTAGATCTGGTTGGAAAGCACTACCGACACTTTGTGTTAGTTTACTGTTTTACTATTTAGTAGTATCCGGACGACCTATTAACGTTGCACTATTGTTTTCGTCTCTTCTTCCTTGCATCCCGCTTGTATTTACTGCTCTATATAAAAGAGCGCTGATCTCTATTGAAGACTCAAACTATACGTTAAAGCTTGGGTATTATGTGCTTATTCTCGGCCTGCTTTATCCAATAGCGAACACTGTCACGCTATGGAGTATGAGCCATATATATATTGAGCACTCCCCACTATCTTTTGACTTTTTCTCTTACTCAATACTCAGTGGCGTACTCACACACATGACCCTGACCCCTCTGTTGAGTCTGGGCTTTAGCTATGCTCTTGATGGTAATAAGTCTCCTTATTTCAGGCTAGATCTCACTATGCTGAAGAGTCAACCCTCTCAACAAGGTTATCGAGTATGGCTCATTATTTGTGGGATGATATTGCTTGGAGCGGTTACGTCACATAACCCACTTTTGATCAATACACTCTGTCTATCTTTGCTCTGTTTAGTGGGAGTCGGACTTGGTAAGTTCGGTTTGATTAGACCATTTCTCGTCGCATCAACTACATTATTGATTTGTGTAGAAAATATAGTAAATCAATACAATGCTGAGCTTATCCAACAAGAGCATTTATACAGCATGCTTTTGGTCTTGTTTGTATTGTCGATGCTAACATTTCTGCTTGGCGCCCACACAATTAAAAACTATATAACAGCACGTCAAGCCGTAGAAAAAGAGCGTGTTGACAGTTTTACTGGCCTACACACACTCTCTCAACTGCAAGAGGATATATCGTCAAAATCTAATGCGGTTTTGATATATATCGACTTAAAGCCAACACTTTCAAAATTAAATGGATTAGGCCACCAAGGCCAAGCTCAGTTGATGAGACAATTGAGCCAATACCTCGCACAAAACACAGAGTACTTGCAGCGTGCTTACTTGCCGCCTTTTGCAAATGGTTTGATATGTTTCGCTCCACGTCTTCCGTACATTAATACTGAGCTTAAACAGCTGATTCAATTACTTGATGACTTCTACTTCTATTTTGAAGATAGCTCGGTGAGTTTAGTGAAACGAACCATTCAGTGTGTCGATATTGCTGAAAGTGACAATGTCGAAGCTTTAGTTTCCAAACTGTGTCAGCAACTACCTCAAAGCAATCTAGCGATTAACTGGCTAGACGCAGCAAGCACAAGCAAAAGTAAACTCAACAAGCTCAGCTTCATTCAATCTTGTTTTAGAGAAAACAAGTTTGAATTGTACTGCCAGCCATATCTAGCGTTGAATGCGGAAAATACCGGGAGCTATTTTGAAGTTCTACTCAGATTGAACCAAGATGGTTCACGCGTCATGTCGCCAGCTGAGTTTTTTCCATTAATTCATGAATTTGGACTCGAGATTGAACTGGACGAATGGGTAATTACCAATACATTTTGCAAATTGAGCCAGAATATCGTCGACTGGGACAACTTAGGGAAATGCTCCATAAATTTGACAGCAAAAGCATTAAACTCTCCGGCACTGGCACATAATATTCGACTGCACGCCGATATATATGGTGTTCCCCTCAAAAAGGTATGTTTTGAGATCACTGAGTCAGATGCGCTTCGAAATGAATCCATAGCTATAGAGAATCTCTCTCTATTGAGAGAGGCTGGTTGTACTATTGCCTTAGATGACTTTGGCACTGGTTATGCGAATTTTGACTATCTGCGTCGCCTGCCACTTGATGTACTTAAAGTGGATGGTTCTTTTGTCAAAGATATTGTTAATAGTGAAAATGACCGAATTATCGTTCAAGCCATCAGCCAAGTCGCTAGCAGCATGAAGCTTGTAACGGTAGCCGAGTTTGTAGAGTCAGAAGCACACATAGAGACACTAGAATCACTAAATATTCAGTTTGCTCAAGGGTTTGGCGTTGCTAAGCCACTTCCTTTGCAGGGCTACCTTAAAAAGTTATCGAACAAATCTTAACCACAACATCTAAAACCAAAAAATCATTAAATTTCACGATATAGTTTCAGTTTATGCATCTCAAATTAGAACTATATATCGCTTTTTTCAAATTTTCATGGTTCGATAGTTTACACCTTTACCTTTTCACTAGCATGATTCACCACCACGCCAATGTGATAACAATCACTAAAACATATAACATCCGCGCGATTATTATTTTTATAAAGGCGAGTTTTAAGTGAAAGAATCTCGAGAAACGTTAAATTTTAGTGAATTAAACACAACAACTACTTGGACGAAACATGATACTCATTGGGTATTAAGTCTGTTTGGTACGGCCGTGGGTGCTGGCATTCTATTTCTTCCGATTAACTTGGGCATCGGTGGTTTCTGGCCGTTGGTTGTTATGGCGCTCCTCGCTTACCCAATGACTTACTTAGCACACCGAGGCCTTGCTCGTTTTGTATTATCATCAAAAATCAAAAACGCCGATTTTACAGATGTTGTTGAAGAGCACTTTGGCGCGAAATCTGGTCGTTCAATCTCAATCTTATACTTTCTTTCTATCTTCCCAATTCTACTTATCTATGGTGTGGGCATCACCAACACTGTTGACAGTTTTATGGTTAACCAAGCTGGTATGGCGCCGCTACCACGTCCGCTATTGTCAGGAGTGCTCGTGTTTAGCTTGATTGCTATCATGATGGCGGGTGAGAAAGTGATGCTGAGAGCATTCGCAATGATGGTATTCCCATTGGTTGCGATCTTGGCATTCCTCTCATTTTATCTTATGCCTAACTGGAGCATGCCCGTCATGCAAGCGCCGGAAATGGGGTCGTTTTCTAGCACGATGTGGTTAGCTATTCCTGTAGTTATCTTCTCTTTCAGCCACGCTGCTGCTATTTCAACTTTTGCGAATGTACAACGCCGACACTACGGTGAAGGTGCTGATGTAAAATCCGAACTGATTCTACGCCGTACAAGCGTTATGCTGATTGCTTTCGTGCTTTTGTTTGTTTTCTCATGTGTGCTTGCGCTTTCTCCAGAGCAATTGGCTGAAGCAAAAGCTGAAAATGTATCAGTATTGTCTTACCTAGCAAACGCTACAGAAAACCCTTTCATTGCAACGCTTGGTCCCCTCGTTGCGTTTGTTGCGATTACCTCCTCATTTTTAGGTCACTTTCTTGGTGCACGTGAAAGCCTGAATGGGTTAATCACTAAGCATTCCAATATGCCAAAGCAACGTGTTGATCGAATTAGTATCGTGGTGCTGTTTGTGTCTATTTGGATTGCTGCAATCATGAACCCGAGCATTCTAGGCATGATGGAAGCTTTGTCGGGCCCCGTTATTGCCATGATCTTGTTTATTATGCCGATGCTGGCGGTATACAAAGTGGAAGGGCTACAGAAGTATCGTGGGAAAGTATCAACTTACTTTGTACTGATAACAGGCATTGTTGCAGTAAGTGCGTTGGTTTTTAGCTTACTGAGTTAAGAATAAGAACTTAGACGTAATTTTCAGGGGAATACCTTCTTGTTATTAAGGTAATTCCCTGAATTTTTTGTTGGTTTTCTTATTAGTAACTAGCAGTTACTAGCTCATGGGATGAGAGTGAAAACCCCTGCAATCATTAGCACTGATGCGATACAAGTACGACCGATAATACCGAAACGGGATGGTTGAATCATTTCGTTGTGCATAGGCAATCTCCAATATTGTTAGAAAAGCCACTTTTCATGGCTTAATAACACTATGTCCAAAAACGACTTTCTGCACAATACATATAAATATTAAATATTTATGACAGCAACATGAACATTAATAGATGGCGTATTTTTCCTATGATATGGTTGCTGCTGCCATCACATGAACTCTGGATAAGTTGCTCTCATGAAGCGCTGCTCATCTAGCATGTTTTTGAAGCTTGGCCCTTCTTCGAGTTTCACAATCACTTCGTTTGCTTCCAACCTCAATACATGACCAGTAAGCTTTAACTCTGTATTATCATGTAAGGATAGTTCCCCTCTGACCTTACCCCCTACAGCGTCTAAAAAACGGTGAGCTTTCAGTAACCTTAAACCTTGTTCCGATAATTCAGTAACCGAGTATCTAGTACCAGAGATATGTAAACTTGGCCTCGCACAATTCGGATACTGTAATCGATAATACGCACGTTGTTGTGTGGACTTCCCTGCCACTCCCCCAGATAAAGACGTTGTGAATCTATTCATAACCGCCCTCCTAAGCATATCCTTATTGTTGGATGTCATTTCTCGAGATTTTAAAATCTACTCTCGTTCACTACACTACAGCTTGGTTGTAGTGAGTTGTGCAACTTATATACCACAACTTAATTTTCAAGAAATGCAACTTTATAAATGCTATATTACCAATGTCTTTGCATCATTCTCGGTAATAATCTCTTATAAATGCATCTACTTTCTTATTCAAAGCTTCGTTTAGTAATTCTAGCTGCTTTTCTCATGTCTCTCCCTTTTCTTTCTGTAGCAAAGGAAGACAAAAAGCACTCGTGTTACTTAATGCAAAATACGACAGCTGAAGATCTTCCCACACTGCAGTTTTATTTCGACTCGATCGGTAAACCCAAAGCGCTCAAAAACGCTGAGCTAGAACTACCTGAGCCCAAGTCTCCTCAAGCACAAGCATTATATCACTTCGCTCGTATCTATTTGGAACGCTACGAAGGTGTTCCGATATCTGATCTACCTGACATGGTAGCCTTTGGGGAAAAGCACCAACTTCAATGGGTTGTTGCCGAAGCCAAGTTAAACAAAGCGATTGAGTACATCGAGACTGACGATATCTGGCAAGGCGAACTGCTATTACATGATGTGATCAATATTAGCCGTGAAATTGGATACAAGGCTCTACAAGGCCGAGCCTTCCGGTGGCTTGGTAATGCAGAAGTTCGCCGCTCGCAAGTACAAGCGGGTATGAGACACTATCGTACCGCATTTGAATTATTAGATGATTCGCATTTTGAGATTCAAGTTGCAATGACACTCAATAATATTGCTTCTGTGTACATGGAAACATCCGATTGGGTGCGAGCTGAGAACTATATTAATCAAGCAATCAAAACTTATCTCAACAAGTCCAATCATTTTGACAATAGTCTTTTTCTTGGCATTCTTTACGCAAACAAAAGTGTCATTGAGTTTGCCAAAAAACGGTATTCAGAATCAGAGTTTTATTTTGAGCAAGCCGTTAATTTAAGTATGGAGACGGGATCTGATCGCCTAAAGCACACATCACTAGCCAATCTCTCTCAGCTTTTAAGTGCAATGGGCAAAACGACGGATTCTCTTTCACTCGCCCAACGTTGTTTATCACTTCCGACAACTAATCCCAATAGCGGTATCAAAGTATCTTGTTATGAAGCATTCTCAGAGGCTTATTTGAAAACCAGTGAGTTTGACCTTGCGATAGACAATGCAAACAAAGCACTTGAACAAATGGAACTCACTTTAGCTCCCGAATCGAGGGAAAAAAGGGATATGCTCTTAGTACTAGTTCAAGCAAATCAAGGCTTACGACAATATGAACGGGCTTTTCATTACCTATCGAAACTTAGAGATTTAGAAAAAGAATATGCAGACCATACCAATGGCGAAGAGATGCTAGATATCAAGCTCAATTTGGAAGCTAAGTTAGCCCAAAAAGAGCTGAAATTATTAGAAGCGCAGAATGCTCTGCAAGCATCTAAACTGCAAGCCCAACGATATAGAGACATTTTCTATTTCTTATCACTCATTGGCCTTGCATGTCTAGGAGTAAGGTATGTGTCTCGCATAAATAAAGTGAACCGAGAGTTAGCGGAGCAAAACGTAATTGATCCTTTAACTCACGTCCACAACCGTCGTTACTTACCCTATTGGCTTAATACCATGGCCAATACAGCACCAGAACGCCAGTTTTCTTTAGCTATCATTGATATCGACTATTTTAAAAAGTTTAACGATACGTATGGCCACGATAAAGGAGATCAAATGCTAAAGCATGTATCTTCTGTAATGAAGCAATCTATTCGCTCCAAAGATCTACTAGCACGTTGGGGAGGAGAAGAGTTTGTCTTAGTCTTCGAAGCGCAAAACATCGATGAATGCTCAAAAACTCTTGAAAGACTTAGGAAATCAGTTGAAAACGAGAAGCTTAACGTTGATAGTTTAAACTTGAGTGCAACTATCTCAATTGGAGCAATAAATACAATTAACATTGCTATGCTCAACCATCATTGGGATGATTATTTCAAATCTGCTGATCAAGCTCTCTACGAAGCAAAGCAAGCAGGAAGAAACCAATACAAAATCAATTCCGGTTAAATTATGAAGAAACGTCTATTAGTCACGACCATTGCCACTTTGCTCATTACTGCATGCTCTAACCAACAAGCTGCTGAAATGGGCATGCGAGGTAGTAGTGTTAATGTATATGCACAACAGATGAGCAACATGCAGCTATGTGAGACATTGTTTTATAAGCGCCAAACAAACCAGACTTTGGCAGCAATTGGCTCTGAATTTAACCGTCGCGGTTTGAACAAAAAGTGGTGTGAGCAAGAACGCAATAAATGGTACATCGAAAAATGGGTCGATACATTGCTCACAACGAAAGAAAATAACCACACTGAGGCAGAGGTTGCAATACAACCTGCTATATGAGCTCCTCACACCTCTAAGTAGCGAGAATAATCGCTACTTTTTTGCTACTTTTTACCTCTCTTCCCCACCTCTATTATCTAGAATCTTGCGTTCTATCAACCCCTAAACGTTATTACAACGCGATCCGTCGAAAAACGAAAGTAAAGAGAATGTAAACGGTTTTCGTTTCCATTCTAAGCCGCTAGCTTTGTTTAGACCTGTTTAAAGGAGTATCGAACAGGGACAAAAATTCCAAACAAAGACATGAGGTCACAAATGGAAACACGCATTAATCGCCTATTCGCTGCAATGCTAGCAGTAGGCCTTTCACCTGCCGTCTCGGCTTACGATCCGCTCTACTCAGAGCAATGGCACCTAGATAACACAGGCCAAACTGCGTTTGCAGCCAACCCTGCTGTTGCTGGTAACGACTTGAACACTAAGCTCACGCAAGCAATGGGCATTGCTGGCGTGGGAGTGAAAGTTGCTGTCATTGATTCTGGCGTACAGATCGACCACCCAGACCTTGCGGGTAACGTAGTCACAGGTAGCAGAAACTTTGTCGAAGACTCAACATTCCCAGTCGATTACCCAGTTGATACAAATGGCCATGGTACTGCTGTAGCAGGCTTGATCAGCGCAGTTGGTAACAACGGTGAAGGCGTTCGTGGTGTGGCTTCTCGCTCCTCTTTAATGGGGTTTAACTGGCTCGCAAACCAAACGCTAGAAGGCTGGTTGATCTCTCACGGTGCAGACGCTTCAACCAGCGATGTACGGGTTTTCAATCAAAGTTATGGCTTTAGTCCTATCTACCCTATCCCATTCGACGAGAATGATCCTCAGTTCAAGCTTGAAATGGACGTAATGCAAGACGTAAGCGACGGAAACGCTTGGGGCCATGGTGCAGTATTTGTGAAGTCAGCAGGTAACGGATATCGTTATTTCAACACCGGGCGTTTTTTCGTACTTCCAAGCGATTTCTTTGTTGGCGGCGGTAACAAAGGCCTACCAATGCATAACTCAGCTCAGTCATACGACAACTCTAGCTACTATAACCTCGTGACCAGTGCACTACGTGCTGATGGTACTCGTGCAAGTTACTCCTCTGTCGGTACCAACGTCTGGGTAGCGGCACCAGCTGGTGAATACGGTCAAGATTTCCCTGCAATGGTTACAACTGATCTAATGGGTTGTGAAGAAGGACAAAACACCAGTGGCGATCTTGGTATTAACGACTTACACGGTGGTACTGAGCAAGATCCTAACTGTAACTACACTAGTACCATGAACGGTACGTCTTCTGCTGCTCCAAACACCTCTGGTGCGATTGCAGCGATTATGTCAACCAACCACGCATTGTCAGCTCGTGATGTTCGTGCACTTCTTGCCGAGACAGCAAGTGTAACTGACAAAGAGCATTCCGGCGTTGCTCTTGAATTCGTTAATAGCGAAGGTCAACTCGTGAGTTACGAAGCAATTTCACCATGGCAAAAAAACGCAGCCGGTGTTAATTTCCATGCCTTCTACGGTTTCGGTGCGGTTAATCTAGATGAAGCGATGAAACGAGCACGTATGACGAACAATGTCTTACCAGCCCAAGTCATCACTCCATGGGTAAGTAACACGACAGAAGTGAGCGTTCCTGATGCAAGTTTAACTGGTGGTTCTTCTGCTATTGCTTTCACGGACGACATTACTGTTGAGTCTGTTCAAGTCAAGCTGACGTTAGAGCACACTCGTCTACCTGATTTGGCAATTGAACTGATTTCTCCATCAGGTACGCGATCTGTTCTACAAACACCTCGTAATGGTCTAGTTGGTCAATCACTGGATCCAACTGTAATAGGTTATGAAAACCAATTGATGCTTTCTAACCAATTCTACGGAGAGAATGCGAAAGGTGAATGGACGCTGCGCGCGATCGATACCAATGGTGATGAAGTGTTCTCATTCATTGCATATTTCAACTCTTCAGCTATTTATGATGTACCAATGGCAAATAACGTACAACCAGGTGTTATCAAAAACTGGTCCATGCGTATCTTCGGTCACTAAGGAGTCAATTACATGAAATTTATGACACTTTCTATTCTGGCTCTATCCACTATGGCAACAACGGTGTACGCAGAGCAACAATTGGCTGAGCAGCCAGCACCAAACTTGTTCGTCGCATCTGATGGTGTTGAAGTGAATGGCCAAAACTATCGTAAACTCTCCACTAACAGCTTATCGGAAGTGGCAGAGTTGCACGTCGGCGACGAGGTGTTTAAGAATGCGTTTAGCAACGTATCTAAAGCGACTGGCCTCATCTTTGTTACAGTGAAAAACCCATCAGATGCCAAAGCGGTAGCTAAAGCCCTTAAGCTTGACGTTGTTTTTGCGCAGGGTGAATCCGCAGTGTTTAAAGCATCTGAAGGGCAAGATCTACTTGCTATTAGTAACTATCTCGATGCTGACAGTCGCGTAAAAGCGTCTAAAATTGAATTAAACAGCGGTAAATACCGTGCACAATAATTCTCTAGCAAGAGAAGTTGGCTCTTAAAACAATGCCTCAGCAATTGCTGAGGCATTTCATCTCTATGATTAAAAATAGCTGAACATTCAAAAGTTAGACGTAAATATCAACATTATTCATTTTGTTCACAATCTTTTGGCCATCAATTCGTTTTACTACAGTACCATCCTCATTTTTTATCATCATGGTTGGCTTACCTGTTTGATTGCTCAACTCTGCACTAACACCTATTCGGTTAGCTTTAAACGCTAGGTTCATATACCGACTTGCATTTTTTAAATCAAGTTGACTACTAATAGCATATGGATTCGTTTTGCTCTCTAGCTGCATAGTGCCTCTGCCTTTAAACTGGACATTGAACAAAATTTAAACTATTTCAAAACCGCAAACTTGTCATGTTAAATAGCTAACATGACTGTGATGTTGCCTGCATTTTCATCGGTTAATTTGAGGTTGTAAGCTAGTTGATAAAGCCAATAAGCTTTTTCGCTATGTCAGTATTATTCTGAGAACCCACAAACTTTTCCGAGCCTTTACCATAAGCAAAAACTTGAACATCAACAGCTGTATGCCCTTTTGTTGTCCAGCCGGTAAGACTTTTCTTGTTGATGATATCTTTTACTTCTTTATAAAGTGCTTTCGCTGGTTCCTCGCTTAGCTTCGCGTAAGCAAGTTGTCTACTTTGCTCCTTCGTTAATGCCCAATCTACCGATTCATCCCACGTTTTAAGCATATTGTGTGACTGAGCCAAAGACATTGCCAACGGCCACGCTGTTTTGTGGACACCTTTAATAACTTCGGTATCCCAGCGATATTGACCTCTTGCGCCCATGGTTAACCCACCAGTGGAGTGATCCGCAGTGACAACCAATAGCGTCTCTGGATGAGCATCAACATAAGCTTTGGCTAACTCAATAGACTTAGAAAAGTCATCCATCTCCGCCATGGCACAAGCAATATCATTAGCATGCCCACACCAGTCAATTTGGCTGCCTTCAATCATCACGAAGAAGCCACTTTCTTGACGTTGGAGTAAGGAGAGGGCCTTGTTAGTCATTGTTTGTAGTCGAGTTGGGTTTTCATCCAAAGCAAACGGAAACGCTTTGTCAGCAAACAAACCTAGTGCAGGTAAAGTTTGCAGTGCAGGTAGCTGTTTGAAATCTGTGACGTACTGATACCCTTGCTGCTTGAATTCCTCGACTAAGTTACGGTCTTCACGCTCGAAATAACGTACGCCGCCACCCAAGAGTAAATCTACTGGTAACTTCTCACCCACTTTGTTGTCGATGTAATCATTGGCGATATCATCATAGTTTCGGCGCGACTCATTGTGCGCGGCAAAACTCGCAGGGGTTGCATGGTTAATTTGTGAGGTTGCCACCAAGCCTGTTGTCATGCCCTTTTCTTTCGCCATCTCTAGCATGGTTTTTATCGGTTTTTTATCTGTGTCAACCGCGATGGCGCCATTATAGCTTTTGACCCCAGTACTTAACGCCGTGGCGCTAGCCGCACTGTCAGTAACGTAAGTTGTATCATCTGGGTAGGTTTTCGCCATACCAACCAAAATAGAATCAAAAACCGTCGGCTCTATTTCCTCTGTACTTGGATCATCATGATAGTATCGATAAGCGGTTGTGAAGGCTGGTCCCATCCCATCACCGATCATATAGATAATGTTCTTGGGGGCTTCATCCGCATAACAAACGGACGCAAATAAACAGGTAGTAATTAGTGGGTATTTAAGTTTCATATCTCATCCATGACATAATACGATGGTGCCCTAAAGGCACACATCAACTTGTGTATTGTTCTAATTTGTAAACGAATACTATCATGCACTTAGGATGAAACATGGCGTTGCTTCATAGTTTTACAACGCACATCATTTCTTGAAGACAATCACCTCAGTAAGTAGCTCTGCTTTATCAGTTTCATTTGGGTCATTAAGGTAACGTTCAATTCCCAAGGGTTTTGTCTTTACTTTGATGCCATTGTGCCGAGTGAGATTCATCGCGTATGACCACGCATTACCTAAGAACCAATAGTCACCTTTATGTTCAACGACATAAGTTTCGCTGGCTGGGATCGTTCCTGCAACAAACTCTCCTGTCGCAACAACGCCTGCTTGCACAGGTAAGCAAGTGATGAACTCAAAATAGTTTCGTTTGATGTCCATCGAAAGGTAGTAACAAAACAACTCGCCAGTCACGGGGAGATTATCTTTGCCTGCCAATTCAAACAAACGAGTGATATGCGCTTCCATAACAGGGCCTATCTCAGAGAGAGTCCCGGCTCCAGCTAAACCGATGTAGTTGATCTCATTCTGTTGACGAGAGCCTAAATCTCTCAACTTAGATAAAACACGGCCGTTTTCAAGTTGACTTTTTAGCATACGTAAACCACGGTCAAAATCCATTTCAATCATGGCCTTAAACATACTTTTAAAGAATACAAGAAACCAAGGTACGCGTGATTGCATCTGCCACTCTACAGTACAACCATTAGAGGACGGCATGACAATAAAGGTGACTTTTGCGTGGCTTTGAAAAGGGCGGAAGAAGTGTAACTCCATATCTAGTCGATGCGATTGGGTACTCTCTAACACCACAGCACCTGTTCCGATACGCTTGCCGTTCCACTGATACCCAGAGCCAACTTTGCCTTGTTCTTCGCTATAAGTTAGTTCGCATTCAGGCTCTAAAATCAGCCAAGGAGACCACTCTCGCCAATTTGTATAGTCTTTCAGGTAATCAATCGTTTCACTTTGCGTTCTGTGGATCTCAATGCTTTTACTAACCTCATACGAGAGCATAGCCCCTCCTTAAGTTTAGGTACTAATCTCTTTTAGATTATAGATGCACAAGCAAAATGACACCTACCCACTTCTACGAATAAGCATTAACTAGGAAACGTTGAGTTGGGTTAGCTGGTACTGACTGGATAATCTCCATTTACCAACTCTTGAACAAAACCAGAACCGGCACCAGTGTGAGTAATCCACACCTTTTCCTTGGCTCGTGTTAACGCAACATAAAACAAACGGCGTTCTTCGGCATATGGGTACTTGTCTTTAGATTCACATAATGCTCCGTCGATATGCAATTGCTTCTTCTTAGCAGGGAACTGTCCTTCATCGACTGAGAGAATAATAACAAAGTCGGCTTCCCTACCCTTACTCGCATGACAAGTCATAAAGCGAATATCGAGATTTGGAAAACGCTTCAACCAATCGTCATAAAGATCGGGTTTATGGTAATGATTACGACCTAAAAGTAATACCGACTTAGCCTTCTTCGCCTGTTGATTTAGCTGGTCAAGGATCTTCTCAACTTGGTTACTTGGTGCAGTATGAACACTCTTTTGCTTACGCTGTTTATGGCTATTTAGCGTTTTCGGAAGCTGTGAAGGGTTTTCTTGAACAAACGGGTTTGCCACGTCACCAATTTGATTATTGAAACGATAAGTCGTGTCCAAGTGATGCACTGTTGAATGCGTAAATCGGTCTTGAAAACCTGTAGTAAGATCTACATCTGCTCCAGCAAACTGATAGATCGCCTGCCAGTCATCTCCGACAGCAAACAAGGTCGCGCCGGCTTGCTTCTCTGTTGAAACACACAAGGCCTCAATCAGAGCCAAACGATCTGGAGAAATATCCTGGTATTCATCCACCATGATAAAGCGCCAAGGTGAAATATACTTACCTTTGTTTACGTAGTCAGTTGCACGACTGATCATGGTTGGAAAATCAACGTGATTAGTCTCTTTGAGCATTTTTTGCCACGCACTAAAACATGGCCAACATAGCGCAAGTTCACTGTTCAAGCGCGTGTAGTCCTGATGATTAACCAGCTTCTCTTGCACTTGCTTTTTGGTGAGACCAACCGCAGCAAGCTGTGACAGTTGATTGTCCAGCCAAGCGATCAGTTTTGGGTTTTCTGAGTGACTACCTAACTCATCATCACCTTTCAAATAAGCAATCGGCCATTTGTCCAAATGCTTTTGCCAACGCTTAAAGTTGGTTGGAGTCATCCAGTGTTTCTTCAACCAATCAATGCACCATGCCGAGCGTTGATTATCGTCCAATGCGAGAGGCGTTATTTCTACCGGTTGTCCCTCAACTTGGTTAAGAATGCGCAAACCAAGTTGGTGGAAGGTATTAACACGAACATTTTCAGCCGCTAAACCAACTTTGTCGACCAAACGTTCTTTCATTTCTTTTGCAGCATCACGGCCAAAAGCAAGCATTAACAGTTCTTCAGCTTGAGCTTGGTGGCTCTGCAGTAGATATGCAACACGTGCCGTTAATACGCTGGTTTTTCCCGAACCTGCACCTGCTAGCACAAGGTTATGATCATCATTAAGTAACACTGCATGCTGCTGAGAAAGGTTCAACGGTGAAGACTCAATACGGTTAAATAGTACTTCCCAGTTTGGACGTTCATTCTCCAACCACTCATGGTTTCGTTTACTCAATGCGTTAGAAGTGTCAGAAAGCCATGGTTCAATCTCTGCCATACGATTTGGCATACGCATTTTCGCTTCTGCCAAGCTAGTCTTGATTTCAACGAGCTCAAAATTAAGTTGTTCAACCCAATTTTTAACTTTCGAATGCGGTAGATAAGCGGGTAAATGCTGAAGTTGATACAACTCATCTTCCCACTTAGGAAGGTATTCTGCCAACTTACGGCACTGATTATTGTGCCACTCTTGATATTTTCGAACCGCCTCGACGGCAAATTTACGACACTGTGGCCACGGCAAACCTTGTACTAACCAACACTGCTGCTTGCCGTCTTGCTCATGAGCGAAAAACTGAAGTGAACTCCAGAATAGACCGCGTTTTACGCTAACTTTGCCATTCCAAATCGTAAAAGGGATGTGTTCATCACTACCCACTGAGCTTAATAAAACACTGTTTTCTTTTATTTCGACTTGGTAATACTCATTTTGAATAAAAAACTGTGCTTTATTGGAGGCAGTAAGCTGCATGAAAGGTGCGCCTTTTGGAGTAGAAATTCTCGTTTTATATCATTTTAGGCGCTCAAATTATAGCGATGGATGAAGCTCAAATCGCCTTCTGTCCGTATTCTTAATCAAAAATCACATTACTGTAGAATTTGTGAACATATGTCACAGTCTTATTACCAACTAGCAAGTTAAGTCAATGACTATTCTGTTGATTTCCTAACCATGTGACGATTTTTATTAAAATAGGTCATAAACACGTTATAGTGAGTTTGTTAGAATTCTCTCGTTTTCCACCGGCAACGAAAGGCGCATTGTGCAAGCTGCTTTAAAACTACGCCTCTATTGGGCAAACAAAACTATTAATTACAGTATTCTGATTTTGATTACCTTGTTGGGAGTGGTTATTCCTGCCTGGTACTTCGACCAAAATGTACTGATAACTCCTCTTATCTTGGGTGTTATTGCCGCCGCGTTGGCAGAAAGTGATGATAGTTTCACTGGTAGGATCAAAGCGCTGATTCTAACTTTCATCTGTTTCGCTGTCGCAGCTTTCTCAATCGAGATTCTCTTCAATACACCTTGGGCATTTGCTATTGGCCTGTTTGCCTCAACCTTCGGCTTTATCATGCTGGGCGCAATTGGACCTAAATACGCGAGCATTGCTTTTGGCTCATTACTAATTGCGATATATGCGATGCTTGGTGCGCATGAAAGTACCAATATTTGGTTCCAGCCATTACTACTATTGACAGGTGCAGCATGGTATTACTTTATGTCAATGATTTGGCAAATTTTTTGGCCACTTCAGCCTGTTCAACAAAGCCTTGCTACGGTTTTCCTACAAATCGCCAACTACTTAGACGCTAAAGCAAAACTATTTCATCCGGTTACAAATCTGACACCGCAACCGATGCGCATTGAAGCTGCGAAACTTAATGCAGCAACAGTTAATGCACTTAACGCGTGTAAAGCAACTTTATTAAGCCGCTCAAAGCGCGGACATATCGACGGCCCAAGCGACCGCTTTTTGAACATTTACTTTATCGCGCAAGATATTCATGAACGCGTCAGTTCAAGCCACTATCGTTATCAAGATCTTGCGACTGAGTTCGAGCGTTCCGACGTCCTGTTCCGCTTCAAATACCTGCTCGAGTCACAAGCGCAAGCTTGTCGTGATATCGCCCACGCAATCCGTTTAGGTAACGAATATACCCATACAGACCAATCTATTTTGGCATTAGCGGAGTTACAAAACTCGTTAGGGTATTTGGAAGATCAGCAACAAGGCCACTGGAAGCGTTTGTTGGCTCAACTGACTTACCTTTTCAATAACCTTGCCACGGTAGAGAAACAACTTAGTAATATCAGTAACCCGGATGCAGAGCGGCTAGAAGAAGGGGTATTAGATGACACCAATCCACACACACTAAAAGCAATGTGGCAACGTATTTCGGCCAACCTTAATAAAGACTCTATGCTGTTCCGTCATGCGCTGCGTATGTCAATAGCACTGACGGCGGGTTATGGCATTATCCAAGCGTTTGATATCGATCGTGGCTACTGGATATTGTTGACCACTTTGTTTGTCTGTCAACCTAACTACAGTGCTACACGACAGAAGCTCACTGCGCGTGTGATAGGCACATTAGCAGGTTTGCTAATTGGTGTGCCGCTTCTTACTTTCTTCCCTTCGCAAGAAAGTCAATTGGTCTTCATTGTAATATCTGGTATGATGTTCTTTGCTTTTCGAATCAACAACTACGGCTACGCGACCGGCTTTATTACTCTGCTCGTTCTATTTTTGTTCAATCAGCTAGGTGAAGGCTATGCGGTAGTACTCCCTCGCCTTGCCGATACGCTGATTGGCTGTGTATTAGCTGTTGGCGCAGTTATGGTAATTCTGCCTGACTGGCAGTCAAAACGCCTGCATAAAGTCATGTCTGATGCGATAGATGCCAACAAGCAGTATCTCGGTCAGATCATTGGCCAGTATCGAATTGGTAAGAAAGATAATCTAAGCTACCGCATTGCTCGTCGCCAAGCTCATAATACCGATGCAAACCTCTCTTCTGCTATCAGTACTATGTTGGCAGAGCCTGGTAAGTACCGAACCGCAGTGGATGAGAGCTTCCGCTTCCTAACACTAAACCACGCAATGTTGAGCTATATATCTGCACTTGGTGCACACCGTACCAGAATTGAGGATGAGTCAATTCATCAGCTTGTTCTCGATGCGCACAGATGTATTCACCAGCATCTAGATATACTTCACCGCCAACTGCATCAACATTGTGAAGAATGCGATTTATCCTCCATTGAGGATACTAATTTGGAGCAACGATTGAATGAATGGCGTGACGAAGACGACCGTTCGGCTCGCATGGTATTACAGCAATTACACCTAATTTACCGAATGTTACCTGAACTGCATTCTCTCGCATCTAAACTTGCGGTGAGAGCAAACTAACAACGCTTGTACGCAGCGCCGGGGCGTTCCGGCGCAGATAAGTTATTGATGCTTGATCAAGTCAGAAAATTCTGACGTTTTACTTACGGCCTCTGACAATTTTCGGACAATAAATCACCGTTCAAAATCTACTCTCAAATCATTAGGTATGTAATCAACTCCCCATAGCCACTACACAAAGGGGTCAAACATGGCAGTGATAAAAACGAGAGAGATAGATGAAATGACGAATCAACAATTTAATGAACTGATGGATAAACTGGATTTGATGAACTCAGCTCAATTGAAAACCTTAAAGAGCCAGATTAATCACCAACTGGATAAGGCTAGCTCCCCAGTACTATCCACTGAAGAAAAAGACATGCTGTCAAAGCTATTTGTTTAGCGGAAAATTAAACGTCAAAGTTGCAAGTTGATCTATACCTATCTATGCTTCATAGAGCATATTAGGTGATGGAGGCGGTGTGCCAGTATCAGGGATTAGTGCCGGTAACCAATTAGTTCAGCTCTCTCAAAAGATGGCTGAGCAGGCAGTGCATGAAATTCAACAGTTTGAAACCTCACCAGAAGAAACTCTAAGCTTCAACAAAGTAGAACCACTTAACACCTTATCCGACACAACTCTCCCCCCACCTTCAAGCGATCCTACCGACCCTTCAGTCTCGCTCACTCAAGCTTCTACTTACAACCGCATTGGTGCATCGGTTGTAGAGAGAAACAATGGAGTAATCGGCAGTTTGCTTGATATTCATATCTAAATTCGCTCCTGTCTCACTTTTAAGCCAATTAATTTATAATTTAATAATTATTTACGAAGACATACCTCTTCCAAAACATGAAAATGCGTGTTAAGAAAGTGTCATTAAAGACGGCAATTCTCTAGATAATCAAATAATACAGCCTATAAGGCGAAGAGAGTTCTTTAATGTAATTAATAAGTTTGCTTCAAAGGGGATTCTAGATGGCCGAAAAGAACGATTTCATTCCTAATGGTATCGATAAATATGTTGTCCTTAACAATAAAGGGCACATCATCACGGTTTCAGAAAAACAGTTCTCAACTGAGAATTACACACTACTTGGTTATATTGATAACAAAGGCGAAATGGTTGAGGTATCGGAAAACCATAACACGCAAACCGTTGACTTTACCTCGGATGACGTTGACGAATCCAGCAGTCTCGATAGCAACCTTCTGCCAGACGATGTTGGCGATATCATTGCTGCCATCGAACAAGGTAACGATCCTACTCAATTTGAAGATATTGCCCCTGCTGCGGGTGAAAGTTTAAGCTCATCCATTGCTGGCGCGGCAACAGTAGAATTTAATAACCCTGAAGCAGAGGTTTCAACATTCTTCGAAACCAGAGCTCAAGATACTCCAACACTATCCCAAACTGAGCAATTAGACACAAATTTTATCGCGAACGCTTCTCCACTATCTTTCTCTGACACTGTTGAATTATCTGAAGATGAAAACATCTCTACCAATGTGCCAACAGCAATCGATGGTGACGGTAGTATCTCATCTTACCAACTTGTCGATAGCGTTAGTAAAGGTGTTCTGACATTCAATCCTGATGGCAGTTACTCTTTTGACACAAATGGGGAGTTTGATTCTCTTGCGGAGGGTGAATCTGAGACTCAAATATTCAGCTACATATCAATTGATGATCAAGGTGCCACAAGTGACCCTGTCACAATCACCATAATCGTAAACGGTGTCAATGATGCGGCAAACATTGGTGGTGTAGACTCAGGAGAAGTTGTTGAAGATGAGTCTGTTCCTTTCTTAATTGAAACAGGTCAACTAACCATAACCGATGTTGATGGTAGTAATGAAGCCCTGTTTGCGCCTGATTCAGTGACTTCAAGTCAAGGTACACTAGGTACATTAACCATCAGTGATAATGGGCAATGGGAGTATCAAGTTGATAACAATTTGGTGCAGTACCTCGATGAAGGTGAAACCAAACTAGAAACCTTCACGGTTCAGTCTATTGATGGCACACAGCATACTGTCAGCGTCACGATTGTCGGCGTTAATGACAGTGCTGTAATCGGTGGTACTGGTGTTGATGGTCTTGATACTGGTCAGGTCGTAGAAGACGAAAGTACACCGCTACTCTTAGAGTCAGGCACTCTGACAATTTCTGATGCTGACGGTTCTGACCAAGAATCATTTCGAACAGATAGCGTTGTAGCTGAACCTGATGTGTTGGGCTCTCTAACCATTGATGCTAACGGCAATTGGAATTATCAGGTCGACAATAGTTTGGTTCAATACCTAGATGAGGGTGAAACTAAACTTGAAACCTTTACTGTACAATCTAAGGACGGAACTCAACATACCATCACCGTAACTATCGTTGGTGTGAATGATAGTGCCGTAATCGGAGGCGTCGATACTGGTACAGTCATTGAAGATCAGTCTAATCCCCTGTTGTCAGATAGCGGAACTCTCACCATTGCAGACTCCGATGGTTCAGCGCAAGAAGGCTTCGATTCCAACAGAATCATCTCAGATCAAAACGCACTCGGTACGTTGAGCATTGATGTTAACGGAAACTGGAACTACAGTGTTCCGAATGCCGATGTTCAGTATCTGGATGAAGGGGAGACCAAAGTTGAAACATTTATCGTTTCAACGCTAGATGGCACTCAACATACTATTACTGTCACCATTATTGGCGTTAATGATACTGCAATAATCGGTGGTATTGACACGGGCACAGTTACTGAAGACGAGAGCAACCCTCTACTCACAGAAAGTGGCACACTTACCATTACTGACGCTGACGGACAAGAACAAGAAGCCTTTGACCCTAACAGTGTCGTGCCAGGACAAGGCAACCTTGGTTCATTAACTATTAATGCGAATGGCAAATGGGATTACCAAGTAGCCAATGCTGACGTTCAGTTTTTAGGCGAAGGTGAAACTAAAGTTGAAACCTTTACGGTTCAATCTGTCGACGGTTCTCAACATTCCATTACCGTAACAATCATTGGCGTTAACGATTCTGCGATCATTTCTGGTGATGATATAGGCACTGTGGTTGAAGACACTAGCACCCCTCTCCTTACCGATAACGGCTCATTACGAGCGAGCGACGTTGATACCAACAACAGTGGCCTTTTTAATATTAATAGTGTGTCAGCTGTCGGAGCTGTCCTTGGTAGTCTTTCAATCAACGAGTTAGGGGATTGGCAATATCAAGTAGACAACGCTTTGGTTCAATACCTAGGTGAAGGCGAAACCAAAACTGAGCAGTTCACGGTTCAAACAGATGACGGAACAGAACAAGTCATCACGATCACGATCACAGGTGTTAATGACGGTGCAATCATCACCGGTGATGCTATTGGTGCAGTCACCGAAGATGAAAGTAATCCTTTATTGACCGACTTTGGCAAACTAGCTGTGACTGATGTCGACCAAGGGCAAGCTGTATTTGATCCAAATGGCATCACGTCTGCGCCAGGTACTCTCGGCGCCTTAACAATTGACCCTGAAGGGAATTGGAATTACCAAGTAAACAACGCTGATGTGCAATTCCTAGGTGAAGGTGAAACCAAACTAGAGACCTTCACTGTTACATCTATTGATGGCACCGAACATACTGTAGAAATCACTATCACAGGCGTTAATGACAGCGCAGTTATTGGAGGGGATGATATTGGCCAAGTGATTGAAGACAGCGCCTCCCCTACTCTGCGTGATACTGGACTACTAACGATAAACGATGTAGATGGTTCTGATGAGGAGTCTTTCGACCCATCAAGCGTCGCCACCAATCCTTCCAACTTAGGCGCGCTCACTATTACAGCCGCAGGTCAGTGGGTTTATGAAGTTGACAACTCGCTAGTTCAATACCTTGGTAAAGACGAACAAAAAATCGAAACCTTCACGGTAAATTCATTGGATGGGACGCAGCATACTGTCACCGTGACTATTGTGGGCGTCAACGATGAAGCCATGATTGGTGGTGTAGACTTTGGTGAAGTAACTGAAGATGAGAGCACACCATTTTTGCAAGTCGGTGATACGCTTACTATCAGTGACCCTGATGGCGCGGATGAAGCTAAGTTCGATCCATCAACGATAGTGCCTCCCGTAAATGCTTTAGGTACGTTGACCATTAGTGAGAATGGCAATTGGAGTTATTCGGTAGCGAATGATGATGTTCAGTACTTGAAGTCTGGTGAAAGTAAAACAGAGATATTTACCGTTTCAACGATTGATGGCACTGAGCATCAAATAACCATTACGATAAATGGCCAAGATGATCCTGCAATAATCACCGGTGATGTTGATGTTCAACTTGTAGAGACCGACGCAATTCTAACAGATAGTGGCAAACTAACTGTTCAAGATGTTGATGGGCCAAACGAATTTCAGGTTGTCACCAACCAAGCCGGGAGCTACGGGGTATTTAATATCGATAAAGATGGTAACTGGACATACGTTACCAACGATGCATTCAACAACCTAAATACCGACAGCGTACCACTCGTGGATCAGTTTGTGGTCAAAGCAGCTGATGGTACAGAGCAAACCATCACAATGACTATTTCAGGCACAAACGACCTTCCGGAACTTGTGGCTGATGTTGGCAAAGTGACTGAAGATGGTATCAGAGATCCGAGTACAAACACTGAAACGGGTTACATTATCGACGCACTTGCGAACGATAGTGATGTTGACGACACGGTTCTAAATATTACAAGCGCTCAAGTAGTTTCTGTTAATGGTGATCCAAATAACCTCTTAGGTAGCGTTAGCGTTGTTAACAACCAATTAGTGTTCTTCACTAATGATGAATTTGAATACTTAAACGATAATGAGTCAGCCACTGTCGTTATAAACTATCAGGTCGCAGATGATCACGGTGGTGTATCACAGTCCACGGTCACTATTACCGTAGACGGGGTAAATGATCCTGCGATTATCGGTGGAGATGACACTAAAGTACTTAGTGAAACCGACGCACCGTTGCAAACGTCTGGCAAATTGAATGTATCAGATGTTGATAATACTGATGAGTTTGTTCCTCAAACTGGCTATGTAGGAAAGTACGGTACCTTTTCGATAGATGCTCAAGGTAATTGGACGTTTTTTGCAGACGAGGCTTATGATTACCTCAACGTAAACAGTACACCTTTGGTTAGTGATTTTATCGTTGAATCTGTTGACGGCACTGAGCACACAATTCAGGTTACTATCCAAGGAACCAACGACGCTCCAGTTGCATTTAATAGTACAGAAAATATCGATGAAAATGACGTTCTAAGCAGTAATGTCCCGACAGCATCAGACGTTGACGGTACGATTACTACGTACCAACTCGTTGACGATGTTCCCTCCGGCCAAGGAACGCTGAGTTTAAACCCTGATGGAACATTCACCTTTGATACAGGCACAGACTTTGACTATTTAGCCCAAGGTCAGCAAACCTCTGTTTCCTTTACATATATCGCTATCGATAACAACGGTACAGCAAGTGAAGTCAAGACAGTTACCATCAACATTACCGGTGAAAATGATAGCCCTAGTCAAATTACGGGACCTCTGATTGGTAATGTAGAAGAAGATGGAACACAACTCGCCAATGGGCAGCTTGCAGTGGTCGATGCCGATCAAGGAGCATCACATACATGGTCAGCGCTTGGGCAAACAGACTCAACCTATGGTGATTTTGGCATTACTGCAGACGGTTTCTGGACCTACAACCTTGATAATGACAAAGCCCAAGAACTGGCAAAAGGACAAATCATCACTGAGCGCTTTGTTGTTCAAGCGGACGATGGTCTCGGTGGGACTATTAGTCAGACCGTAACAATTACTATCACAGGTGAGAACGACGAACCAACTATCACCAACATTACGACGAACAATAACGTTGAAGAAGATAACGCCCTAGCGAACATGGTTACGGGTGACTTAGGTGTTACTGATGTGGATTTACAGGATGGGCACACTTGGTCAATTGATGGCCAAGAAGCGACATCCGGAACAGCAGCTTCAATAAATGCAACTTTTGGCACTATTACTCTAGACTCCAATGGCGTTTGGAAGTACACGCTAGATGATACAAAAGTCGACTTTTTAGCAAGTTACGAAACTCGTGAAGAAACATTCACCATCAAAGTAGACGATGGCAATGGCGGTACTGATGAGTTTGACTTGGTAATCACTATCAAGGGTAGCAATGATGTACCAGATATCTCAGGTACTCTAACCCAAACTGTCGCAGAAGACGCTAGTCAGTTAACCGTTTCGGGAAACCTATCTGATTCCGATCCAGACCTGAGCAATACCCATAGCTGGTCATTAGTCGATCCTAACAGTGCCTCGGGTGACTACGGCCTGTTTAGCATTGATCCAACAACGGGAACTTGGAGCTACACGCTAGATAATGACAAAGCCCAAGAGCTTGCCGCAGGTGCTGTTGTTGAAGAACGATTCACTATCCAAGTAAACGATAATGATGGCGGCATAGACACTGAAGTTATCGTTGTCAGGGTAACTGGTACCAACGACGACCCGGTCATAGACACGACGTTAAGTACTGCAACAGATGATCTCGTAGAAGACGTGACTGTAACCGGCGGTGGTACGCTTATCGCAAACGATATTGATACAGAACTCATACCTGACACCCTCACCTGGTCTATCAAAAACTCAGACCAAGGGCTATTCGGTACAGTTAGCATCGATAATAACGGTAATTGGGTTTACAACCTTGATCCTGCGTTATCTAACCGTATGGAAGAAGGCAAAAATTACCAAGACACATTCACAGCTGTTGTTTCTGACGGCAACGGTGGTACAGACGAAATTCCTATCGTCGTTAACATTGTAGGTAGTAATGATGCGCCTGAGATTACCGGCAGAACAAGTAGAACACTGACTGAAGATGTAGAAGCATTTCGCCGTGGTCGCCTTTACGATAATGACCCTGATGACAACAAAGACATCACTTGGACAATAGATGGTGCTGAAGGTAAATACGGTACGCTAACAATCGCAGATAATGGTCGATGGACTTATACTCCTTCAACGACACAGTCGCAGGATGACGCTCTACAAGCATTGTCTGAAGGGGAAGTTGGCACACTTGAAATGTTTACCGTCCATGCAACAGACCAATACGGTGCAACAGATAACGTCACAGTAACCATTACTGTAATTGGTACCAATGACCAACCTTCAATCGTTGTTAACGAACAACTCAATGGCTCTGTCACCGAAGACACCCCAGACCCGAGCCAGCCGATTACAACGACGGGTGACCTATCAGTAACTGATGTAGATACGCTTGATACCCACACGTGGTCTTTAAACTCAGATCAAGGTAAGTTCGGGACAATCTCCATAGATAATGATGGTAAGTGGACGTACGTACTCAACAACTCAAATTCCACCGTACAAGGTCTTCTACCTAACGAGTCTTTAACCGATACATTTACCGTTACGGTTAAAGATAACAATGGTTCCAGCTCCACCACAGAAACCATCACCATAACGATACACGGTGATAATGACACTCCATCTTTGTCTGGTGATACTGGTAGCGTAGTTGAAAATACGGACAATAGAGATTCAGCACAAGGTCAATTAGTCGTCTCTGACATTGATGTAAACGACTCTCATACTTGGGATGTTCTTGATACAGATCCAACAGGTGGCCCCGCAGGGAAATACGGTACACTCACGGTTGATCAAAACGGTAAATGGAGCTACCTGTTAGATAACAATAAGTTTGAAACACAGCAAATTCCACCCGGTGAAACAAGACAAGATATCTTCCAAGTTGAAGTAGAAGATTTAAATGGTGCAACTGCTATTATCGACGTGGTGATCAATGTCGCAGGTGTTAATAACCCACCAGATATCATCATTACCGATACTTACACAATTAAAGAAGATGCCATACCTGATACCATTACGGGCACCATTAATTCTGGGGACCCTGATGATGGAGAATCACTCACGTGGAGTATCGTCGGTTCGACTGGCCAGTATGGCACCCTTACATTCATAGACCCGGTCACTGGTGAGTTCTCTTATAAGCTAGATAACTCAAATCCTGCAGTGAATGCGCTTACTGATGAAGACATTGCAGGTCTACAAGATGTCATAACCATTCGAGTTGTCGACCAATACGGTCAATCCTCAACCAAAGATCTAACTATCAATATCGACGGTACAAATGACGCCCCAAATCTGTCTGGGAACCTATCTCCGCACACGACAGAAGATACCATTACTACCACTGGCAATTTATCCTCAGGTGACCCCGACGCTGGAGATACCCACACATTTTCTGTTGATAACAGAGCTGGCAGCTATGGTAGCTTCAGCATCGATTCCGTTACTGGGAAATGGACTTATATATTAGATACAACCCAAGTTCAGCAACTAAACCCAAATCAAAGTTATCAAGAGACCTTTAATGTCACCGTCATTGACAGTAAAGGAGAAGCATCGACTAAACCCATCACGATTACTATTGACGGTGTTAACGACTCTCCAACCATCACTGGCGATTTAAGCGCAACATTTGTGGAAGACTCAACCGATCTCGTTACCGGTAAACTGAACCTGATTGATATCGACGATGGCGATTCACCAACCTTCAATGTCATCAGTGAAAGCACCCCCTCTCAAGGAAACTACGGTACCTTCTCTATTGATGCTCAAGGTAATTGGAAGTTTATTCCGAACGATTCTGCAGTCAACAGCCTTAAACAAGGTGCGATCGTTACTGAAACCTTTAACGTAATTGGCAAAGACAGTTTTGGAGCTGTTATCACTGACCAAGTCGTGATCACCATTAATGGTGAAAATGATACACCAATCATTAGTGGTGATAACACGGGTTATATCGTTGAAGATGATGCAGGCCGCAATGACGGTTCTTTGTCTATAACCGAAGGCCAGTTGACCGCTACAGATGTTGATGATAACTCATCGATTTCCGGCTGGAGTATAGATAGCAGCCAAAGTACAGGCCTTGGTACATATGGTCAGTTTACTATCACTGACGATGGGAAATGGATCTATCAAGTAGTAGGAAACGCCATTCAAGACCTAGATCCAGGCCAAGTAGTTACAGAGGAATTTTGGGTTATTGGTACCGACGACAAAGGCGAAAACTCACAACCTTACAAAGTAACCGTATTTGTCCATGGTTGGGATGACGATGCTGCGGGCGGTGGTGGTGGTAACCCACCCGACCGAATTGTAGACATTACCGAAGGCGATGAAACTGCTGGCCCAACAGAGTCGGTAGAGATCCCTGTTGGTGGTGGTTTAAATAATTCAGCGACAGCAACACCTCATTCAGGCGGTGCATATGGTGAATTAGTCTACGATGACAGCGCCAATAAATGGTTCTATGTTATCGACAATAACAATCCATTAGTAGATGGCTTACAAGAAGGTGAAACAGTCACTGAGGTTTGGCACATTTCAAACAATGGCGTCACCTTCACAGTTGAAGTCACCATCAAAGGTGTCAATGATGCTCCGCAAATTTCTTACCAACCAATCTCGATATCTGAACCCGATGTCATTGGCGAGGTTACCGAAGATGTCACTCTATCTAGCTCAGGAGTGCTAGAAGATAACGACCCTGACTTCAACGACTCCCAAGATTGGGTAATTGTCGATACAAGTAATGGCAACAGCGAAGTAACCCAACTGCAAGGTGACTACGGCACACTAACCCTAAACCCTGATACAGGAGAGTGGGAATACAATATCGACAACAACGCCGTTCAACCATTGAATGCTGGTGACGTTGAATACGATACCTTCACCGTAAAAGTGACCGACGAAAAAGGTGACTCTGATACGCAAGAAATCAAGATTAAAGTAAATGGTTCTGCGGATGATATCACCGTGGATCCAGATGTTATTTTAGAGCTCGATGCGACAGAAGACCAAAACAACACCTTTATCCAGAGTGGCAACCTAACACCTCCAAGTGAACTTGGTAGCGATCCTACTTGGCAGCTTGTAGATGGCTCAGGCACCTATGGAAGCATTACTATCAATCCTGATGGTAGTTATGAGTACACATTAGATAACAACAGTTCAGCCGTTCAGTCACTCAAGGAAGGTGAAACAGTGACGGATACATTTACCGTATTCGTCACTGATCAATATGGTAAAACGGTTGTCGATGAGAATGGCAACCCGATTCCACTAAAAATCGAAGTCGAGGTAACTGGCACAAACGACGCCCCTGTGATTAGTGGAGCTACAACGGGCTCAGTCAGTGCCGATAGCACCAGTAACATCACTGGTCAACTTGCAAGTGGTGACGTCGATACTGGCGATACAGCGACGTGGAATCCATTAACCACAGTCAATGGTCAGTACGGTACATTTACGCTTAATTCAAACGGTAAGTGGACCTACGATCTCAACGAAAACCATCCTGATATCATTGCATTAAATCCGAATGAAACACTGACGGAGTTCTTCCCTGTTTCAGTGACAGATAGTGCAAATGCAAATGACTCAACCAACGTTGTCATCACGATTAAAGGCACAAACCAATCTCCTGAAATTACTGGTGATGTGACAGGTGAAGTTCAGGAAGACATTAAAGTCACCACTGGAGAACTGCAATTAACTTCGAATGATGTTGATAATGCTGATTCGGTAACTTTCGCACCAAAAGACCTCTCAGGTACATATGGCCAGTTTGTTCTCGGACCCGATGGGAAATGGAGCTACACGCTATACAATGACCCACATGTTCAGGCATTGCCTGAAGGTGCCATTGTAACTGAAAGCTTCTTCGTAACTGCAACCGATAGCTTTGGGGCTGAGGTAACTCAAGAAGTCACCGTAACCATTCTCGGCAACAATGATCTTCCAACTATTCAAGGTACAACTACAGGAACGGTAACTGAAGATAGCCCGACCCTTGCAACTGGTAACCTTGGTGCGAACGACGTCGACTTTGGTGATGTGCTTAGCTATCAAGTCGTCAATTCAGGTGCCTTTGGTTCAAACGTAACCATAGATGGAAATACATGGAAATATGAACTCAATAGTGCTCACCCAGACATTAATGCGCTTCCGAAAGGAGGTACGACGACTGACACTATTTCAGTAATTGCCACCGATGGAAACGGAAACTCTGTTCCTCTTGATATTACAATCACCATCAATGGTACCAATGATGCCCCTGAGATAGCGAGCATTGCTACCCAAACCGTAGCCGAAGACGATACAAGTCCACTTACAGGAACGTTCGACAGTGGTGACCCTGATATTGGTGATGTTATCGCTTGGACCGTAATCGACTCTGATTCTAGAGGCACACTAACGATTGACTCACCTAGTGGTGATTGGAAGTTTACTTACGACAATAACCTACCAGAAGTACAAGCTCTTGCGGTGGGTGAGTCATTGACCTTGCAATATGAAATCAAAGCCAAAGATGAACATGGCTTAGAAGACACTCAAATAGTAACGTTTGAGATAACCGGTACCAATGATCTACCCGAGGTTACTCAAAACTCGGTAACAACCGGACAAGTATTTGAAGATCCTAGCCAAGGTTCAGGAACTGCAACCGGTAATATCGATATCGATGATGTCGATACATCAGACAACCACCTATTCACTTTTGACAACAATGCAGGCTCTCAGACTAAGCAAGGTCAATATGGTGAGCTTACGATTGATAAGAACACTGGTGCTTGGACCTATATCATGACGCCAGCACTAGTGGAGTCGTTGACTGATACAGACCAAAACATCTTTGACACCTTTACGGTCACTATTGATGATGAAAATGGTGGAGTGATAACTCAAGACGTCGTTATTCAAGTATTTGGTGATAATGATGCACCATTCGTGGTTGACAACCAAACTGATACTTCAGGGGAGGTTACTGAAGATGGTACAACTTCGGAGCAATCTGCGACTGGCACAATCACTGCTGATGATGCAGAAAACCAAGATTTAACCTTTAGCCTAACTTCAAACCAATCCCAGTATGGTACTTTCTCTGTCAACAATGATGGAGAATGGGACTACGTACTTGACCCAGTTAAATCTCAAGCATTACCTGCAGGCATAACTACTGAACAGTTTGTTGTCTTGATTGAGGACACCGAAGGTAAATCAGTGAATCAAACTATCACTATCACCTTAAACGGAAACGACGATTCTCCAATCATCGAAAATACAAGCGTAATATCGGGTAGTGTAACTGAAAATGGCACCGCGTTAGAGCAACAAGCATCAGGAAAAGTTGAAGCATCGGACCCTGAAGGCGGCGCTGTGACGTTTGAGCTCAACTCCCCTGCTTCGCCTTATGGTAGCTTTATTCTACAGCCGAACGGAGAATGGACATACATATTAGACCCTGTGCTATCTCAGGCCTTACCTGGCGGTATAACTGAAGAAATCTTCACTGTCGTGGTTAAAGATGGTTCGGCAAATGAAACCAACCAACTCATTACCATCACGCTAAATGGTAACAATGATCCTGCGACCGTTGATGGCGTTGCCACAGGACAGGTCAAAGCGGGCTTTGTCGACCAAGCTTCGGGATTACTGACTGTTGATGACGTGGATACCGACGCAAGTAACTTAATATGGTCCGTTGATGATACCAGCGGTAGCTACGGCGCCCTCTCGTTTGATGATTCAACCTTAACGTGGACGTACACACTCACTCCAGGGGCTACCGATACATTATCTGCTGGGCAAACATTTGATGAACTGTTCACAATAAACGTTAGTGATGGAACAACCATCACGCCTAAACAGGTCACAGTGACTGTTCTTGGTACTGCACATATAGGTTCATTGGGCTCCGATATCCTCGTCGCATCCAGTTATGATGAGATCTTATGGGGAGGTCCTACTGATGGTTCTGATATTGGCACCTCAGATACCTTCCTATGGAGCGACAATGTACTGGGTAACAGCACAACACCTGGGGATGACATCATCAAAGACTTCGATGTCAACGCTGATGTCATCGACTTGGAGCAAGTATTCAATTTGACCGACGTATGGGACTCAACCACTCTAAGCAATGAATTAACCATTACCGAAATCAACGGGAACGCAGTACTGCAAATCACACAAACAGATAGTCAGTTGCTTCAATCCATTACGCTTGATGGTGTGAGCTTATCTAACTTGTACGGTCAAAATGTTGATAACCTCTCTAATCAAGAGCGCGTTAGTTCTCTCGTTGAGACAGGTCAACTCGTTGTTTCTAAGACCTTTGGCCATGAGGGCAATGACACCCTTAGTGGAACCTCAGGAAATGATATATTGACTTCAGGAGCAGGCATCGACAGTTTTGTATTCCTACAAGAGAACTCTGGTAGCACTAATACCATTACAGATTATGACCCAAGCGGTGATGAAATCGATCTAACCGATCTACTCCCTGCTAACACCAGTGTGAGTGATTTACTCGACGCAAACTTAATTCAAGTCACCGTCAATGACGATCCTACACTTCCAGATAGTTCAGCAAGTTCATCTACAACGATTACTATAGAGGATACTAATGGTACGGTAACGAATATTACGTTAGAAGGGATTGGTTGGGATACGCTCAATGTGAATAGTGTAAGTGACGTAAGCTCGATTACTACCGAGTCACTGCTTAGCACCTTACATGTTTTAACTGAGCATAATTAGGACAATTCACCCCATAATGAAAATGCCGTTTACATAGGTAAACGGCATTCTTATCAAAGATTACTGTATTTCTTAGCAGCGGGTCTTACGCGAAGTTAAACACGTACTTATCCATCATATTCACCATTCGACCAATCTCTGGTTTAGTGATGGTGTCATTTGCCCCAAGAGCCAGTGCTTTTGCACGGTTATCTTCACTCATCAAAGACGAGAACATAACAATTGGCATTTCCTTGAACGCTTCAGTCTCACGCAGACGCTTAACTAAGTGCATACCATCCATTCTCGGCATCTCTACGTCAGTAACAACAGCATCAAGTAACTCTTTCACTGGTAAGTTTTCTTCTTTGGCTACTTCGATCAAGCTCATTAGTTTTTCATGAGCTTCACCACCATCTTTACAGGTAATAACGTTGTATCCTGCCGAAGCTAATGTATCTTGAATTAACGAGCGAATAAACGCAGAGTCATCCACGACCATAACGGTCTTACTATTGCGCTTGCCAACCATTCTTTGGTTAAGGTCGACCGACTTATCCCCTGTAACATCGTATTTTTCCATACTCAGTTCAGGGTTGATATCAGCAATGATTTTTTCGAAGTCGAGAATCATGATCAAGTTGCCATCTTTGCGCACCACGGCAACAACGCAATCCTGCTCACCAGCTTCAAGAAACTGACTTGGTGACTCAACATCATTCCATGAAATTCGATGAATACGTGAGATGCTGTCGATCAAAAAGCCATTCGTCATCTTATTGAAGTCTGTCACGATAACGAACTTACGCTCAATATCTTGACGAGTTTGAACACCTAACCAGCCTGCAAGATCAACTAAGGGAGTTAAGACCTCACGAGATGAGAATACTCCAATCATGTGTGGCTGAGCATTTGGATAATCCGTAGTTTCTGGTACTCGAATAACCTCACGAACCTTAGCTACGTTAATGCCGTAATAGCATGTTTTCGTTGTGCCATCGGGTAATTTTTTCTCTAAATGAAACTCAATAATTTCAAGTTCATTAGTACCACTTTCTGTCAAAATTGTGCTGGTTACGTTACTCATAAAACCACTTTATCCAAGCTGTAAATCGATCAAGATGAACGATGTCTTCCACAAACATCTGGAAGCAATATTTCCAAGTTTCCTTTTTTAGTCGTTACAATAGGTTTTGTAAATAAATAAAAGGATACTTACTGCACACTTCTCTGCATCGCATTGAAATTTAGTCTCATTTTAGACAAATTCTACCTAGTTTGACTAGCAGAGATTAAGCTCTATGTATTTATCGGCATAGCGTTATAAAGCTTTAAGTATTAATGCGTTTTAACCACCGACTCAACTGCAACTCGGTGACGGTCTCCATAAATACCCTCAGGCGCTCTCACTCCACAGCTAATCACCATGGTAATCTGATCGCTGCTTCGTAAGCTTAATAGCTCCTTTACTCGCTTAGAGTCGAAGCCTTCCATTGGACAAGTGTCGTATCCTTTATCCCGCATTGCGTACATGAACGTCATCGCTGCAAGAGACACACTTTTGTGTAGACATACACGTACATCTGATTTACTGACTTCACGCACCATTGGTTTACTGCGCCCTAACCACCAGCTGTAAATCTTACGAGCAACGCCACGAAAACCAATCGTATCGTTGTTGTAAACCAAAGGGATTAATTTTTCGTAGTATTTTAGAGCGCGCTTGGCTGCAACGTCGTCACGGCCTTCAAAAGCTTGACGCACAGTCTCTGCGTTGCGCGTTGCGCGCTCTTTCCAATTGTGGGTTGTTGCGATAAATACCACTAGCTCGTTCGCTGTCTTCGCAGCATTTTGCCCCATACAGTACTCAGCTAGTTTCATCCGCTTATCTTCAGAGATCACACGATGAAACTCCCACATCTGCATATTACTGCTATTTGGGCTCAAAGCCGTTAGTTCAAGCGCTTCGGCTACGTCATCATGGTTAAACTCAGCATTCGCGTCGTACTTTCGAACTGAACGACGAGAATGAACAATAGATTCAAAAGAAGGCTGACTCATAGTGGACTCAAAAGATGGCTAAAGGCCGATCATGACGCAAAAACAGCGCTCTATTCAAGTGAAACCTGTTTGTCCTCAAAAAATGTACGAAAATAACTTGTACTCCAATTCAGATATCCATGTAGGCACAATCTGACCTTCACGATTTTATCTTTAATATTCATATAGATAAAAAAACATGCTCCTATATGCAATTTGACCCTCTCAGTAACATAGGTAAACATACCTCTTATCTAGTAACTGCGTTGTTGAGTTTCTTCATGACAAGCCATTTCTCTTGTTCTACTGCTTGGATAAGCAAGTTCCCCACCGATATGCAATTGGAAGTATCTGATATTTATATTGAAACCATGAATGAAGACATCTATCAACTTCGCATTCACTTTCATAACCCTACCCGTACAATGCCTTTGGTCCACAAGATCAAAGGTGGCTGTGCGCAAATTGGATTGTCATCCATTTCGATCGAAGCTGAAAACGTAGAGCGTTTAGGGAAAGTATCCTCTAACACATATCCCATTGCGTTGAAGAAATTAATTTTAACTATTCAGGCTAGTATTGAGCATGTAAAACATTGGAGAAGCCTTCATAAAACGTCCTTTCCCCCTCACCTACATGATTGTTGAATCAGTTTTTAGCCAACGAATAACGATAAAGTAGAATCTATCGTGATAGGATAATGATGACCGTCAACCTAAAAAATAAAACTGTGTTAGTTGCTGATGATTCTCGTTTGGTGACCAGTAGTGTCACGGCCATACTCAGACAACTAAACATTGAGGAAATAAGATACGCCTATAAGCCTTTTGAGGTCATTCACCAATGTAAACAGAATCATTTTGATTTGATTATATGCGACTATAATTTCCAAACACAACTTAATGGTTTCCAAATACTTGAAGAATTACACTACTCAAAGCTAGTGCAACCAACCACTGTTTTCATATTTTTAACCGGGGAAAATGACCTTAAAATTGTTAGGTCTATCGTTGATAGTGAACCCGATGACTATATACTCAAGCCCTATAGCCGAACCTTTTTCATCAATCGATTAATCTCTTCCTTTAATAAGCGCAAAGAAGCGCTTTTGCCTATTTTTGAAGCTCGGCAAAATTTAGATTTTGAGAAGACAATACAAGCTTGTGACGAGTTACTTCCTTTTAACCCCGAATATTCCAAACTGATACGTCGGTATCGTGCACATGCCCTTGTCCAGAATAAACAATATGAAGGAGCAAGAAGAGAATATGAAAAGCTTCTTAAGGAAGATAATTTTGATTGGTTGAAAACAGCTTTAGCAAACACATTAATTGAAACCAATGAACTGGACAAAGCACATGAAGTTCTCAGCACTGTTTCAACCAAAGAAGAAAATCCATATTACCACGACGAAATGTCCAACATGGCGGTCATGAATGATGACTTACCAAAAGCGATTGAGCATCTAAAGCAATCAGCATTACTCTTGGACGCGGGAGCAGAAAGAGACTTAGTCATAACCAATCTATCTTTGGCAACGGAAGAGTATGGTGATGCTGTTACGTATATAAAACGTTACTATGAAAAAAACGAAAATACTTTTCGAGGGGGAATATTCACCAAACTAAATTATGTCCGTTGCTATCTTTACCGGGCTTTCAATTCAAACTCTTTAAGTTCTTTTGAAAATTTAATCCATGGATTAAAACCTTTAATTACTGAAATAGAGAAACATTCCAAGTTTCAAGCCCATGCATCACTAATCAACGCACATATCGCATTGATCAGAGGAGAGCTAAAAACAGCTATAAGCGAAGTAAGGAAGATACTTGCTAGCGACTGTCTTGAACATTTTTACGATCTTTATCACCTCTGTATTCTTCTCGAACGTTGCTCATTTCTAAGTGAAGTTAAAACAATTTTACCCAAGGTAAGACTTGCAATATCAGAATCTCAAAATCCCAGTATTTTTCGTAGCCAAGTACATATGCTTAAAAGCTTGGAGTTACGGTTACAAGAATCACAATCAAAGATACAAGTGATTAGGAATGCTATCTCTACTCAGAAATCGATTCAGACATCTGAGTTCAGTGGTCATTTTGATTACTATTTCCAACTTCATGACCTCTTGCCAAACTCAAAAAAAATCTGTTTAGCTATTATGAGGCTAGCGTCATTGCGAAGTTTTGAATACACAGGTAAGTATAATTTCTATCGCAAACTAGACGCATGCAATAAAGTATTAAAAAGTTTACTGACCAGTGATGATGAAAGGCGACTCAATTACAACCAGATGTACAAACTTGCAAAAGATAATGTGCGAACGTTCACTAACAAACCACATGTATAGATCACTAAACAACATTAGGGTATTCAAGCCCCTTCTCACATTAATTTGAATATCTTTGATGGGCCTTGGTTTCAACTATGAGACACCCTATTTCAAAAGTTGAAATTGTCATTTTCATACACTTCACGCGGATTTTTCCTACAATCCTACCTCTCAACAAACAAGCTGAAAGGAGGCGGCTGACAAATAGAAAGATAAGGTGAGGTACAACAATGAATAATGCTCTTATTATCGATGACCAACCGCTATATAGTGAAGCGCTAACTTCTCTAGTTCAACAGGCTTTCCAAACGGTCAACATTGTGGAATCAACAGACAGTGCTCAGATCATGGAACTTATACGAAAACAACACATCGACTTAGTCATATTAGACGTTGTTATAGGCGATAGAGATGGTATGCGCTTAGCGAAGAACATATTAGCGACAGGCTACCAAGGAAAGATTTTGTTTATTTCTTCTCGTGACTATTCGAGTTTATCTAAAGCCGCGTTTGAAATGGGTGCTCACGGTTTTTTGAATAAGAATGAAGACAAAGCAACCATTTTGGATGCTATCGTCAGCGTCACACGTGGGTACTCGATGTTCAAAGCAGCACATAACCAATCATCGGGGAATGTAGCCTTATCTAACCGAGAAGCTATGGTATTTCATTACCTTGCACAAGGTTACTCCAATAAAAAAATATCAGAGCAATTGTCATTAAGCGCCAAAACCATCAGTACTTACAAAACTCGTATCTTGAAGAAATATCACGCAGAGTCTGTTGTCGAGCTGCTTAATACCCTTCCTCCAGAAGAGTGTGGTTCATTTTGCTGCTAACTTCGCATGTATTTCGAGATTGCATCAGCAACTAGCTGATGCATCGAATTGTAGCGATGCGTTTGCTTCATCTGAATGACCACTTTCGGGAGTCCCTCTGGGTAGAAGCTGTCTGGTACAGGAATAAAGTTATACCCTTCTACTGGTTTATGATACTCAAGCAAAATCGTTGCTGCACGTCTTAACTTAATCGCATTAAGCAAGCTAGTAATGTTACCTAACGTTGCGACACGATTAATGCGAAGCCCACCTTGCTCTAAGGCTCGCTTTGTTACCAGTTCTTTATCTTTCCACCCAGTAAGCTCCAATAAAATAAAGGGCAAGCTACAAGCTGCCTCTAGCTCCTTTATCCCTAATTCTTCAGGTACTACGATCACCGGTTGTGCATAACCAATAAACTGTTGGTGAATTGATTTTGGATGCTCCTCATTAAAGTAATGAAGTTGCATATCTACTTTGTCTTCGAGGATGTCTTTTGTCGTATGGTCGGTGCTGCTGGATATCTCGATAAGAGCATTGGGAAATAACTTCATCAAGTCATTTAAAAGCAAGTGCCCAAAAGAGTATTGTGCAGACTGGGGAAGACAAATAGTGATGCTTTTATCATACGTGAATGGGTCGAAGTCATGACGAATAAAGCAAGACTCAATTTTATCTAATGCTTCTTCGATCTCAGGTAGTTTTCGCTTTAGGTAAACAGTTGGTTCAAAGTGATGAGCATGACGAATAAACAACTCATCTTCTAGTTGCGTTCGCAATCGTGTTAAGTATTTGCTGATAGAGGCTTCGCTTTTGCCAAGCGCCTTTGCGACAGGTTTGAGCTGTCGATGACGCTCGAGCAACACCAAAATTTTTAAGAGGTTTAGGTCTAGATCTTTGTTCACTGCGTGATTACCTAATAGGATTGAAGGTTAAAGTTGTGCTTTATAATTGCCTTCAGCCAAGTTCAAAGAAAGCAGCCTTTATATGGACTGCTTTACTATAGAAAACCAAAGTCACGTGTAGGTCAAGTTTGTCAATCTCTTATATTACTACTAGCTAGTGTCTAAATGATTTTGACATTAATAACCGTCACAAATCAGCAGCGCTTACGCTTACATTCATACAATTCCTCATCAGCCCGCATTATGACGTCGTTCAACGCCTCATGTTCAGAGCTCATCGCAACACCTGTACTCACACTAACATCAATGTCTAAGCTCTTTAGTCGGTTCTCTTTTACCACTGCATGCAGTTTTTTAGCCAACATAAGCGATTTACTCTCGCTACAACCAGGTAATATTGCAATAAACTCATCCCCTCCTGTGCGAATCAGATAATCCGTTTCTCGGAAAACTTTTTTCATCGCATCCGCAATAATCGAGATCACTTCATCCCCAACATGATGACCGTACTTATCATTGATGCGTTTCACTCGATCACCATCAATTGCAATAACAGTGAAAGGAGCCCTTTTGATCTTGTTCTTGAACGCCTGTTCTTTAAACACTTTTCGATTAAATAATCCTGTCAGCTCATCTTTAGTCGCATCACTGATGGCGTTTGCCAATTGTCTTTTGCTTTCTTTCGATTCCTGTGCTTTAGAGTAATAACCAAAGATCATTATAAACATAATGAGGTATAAGAAACCAAAATCAATCAGTATCTTACTGAACGGATACTTATATACAATGAGGTTATTGTTATCCGCGACATAGGTTTGTATGTAAGCAAAATCTGGCCATGGGTAATGAGGGAAATAGACAACAACATGTTTATTACCGTTATTTATATCGACAATCAGCTCTTTCCCCTCAGCTCTCAGAGGGGCAAGGAGTAGCAGTTCACCAAACTCCCCCACAAGCTCGCCTTTATAATATACAGGGCTAATAATACTGAATGCCCCACTATCTAAATATGTTGCTTTAAAAGGCTGTGAAATTAAAATGCGATCAACCAATTGATCTTTCCACGCTGCCAAAACGCATGAGTTTGTTTCTTTGCACCACTCAATATCAAACAACTCAACCAAGCTGCTCAACCCCTCAATTGGATTCTCGAGAATGAACTTGTTGGCAGTATACGAACGAAAATAAAGAACCACATCCTGTCGCTCATAGACATGTGATAAATAGCCTTCCGCATCGTGCAAAACTTTACGCGCAACGGCCTCCACATAGTCGAGCTCACTTCCTGGCTCAAGCGCGTAAACCGCGTCTTGGAAACTCAATTCCGTCGTATCACGAATGTCTTTTAAGGTAGTCTCTTCATAGCGTTCCAATTCAGATTCCAGCAATAGGCCCAGCAAGGTCACTTTTTGCTTGGTTTTTGAAATTTCATGAGTATAGATCTTAAATTGCTTAACCTCGTGAGAAATCAACATGGCGCCAATCATCGTTATCGTGGTAATAAACAACAGCGTGGTAAAGACTAATGACAAATAGATATTTTTTAGATTCATCATTTCTCCTTTAAGCACTCACAAGTTTTGTCAGTTCAACGATGTTTTTGACATTGAACTTATCAAGTACTCGCCGCTTATAGGTACTAACCGTCTTGTCACTGATTGAAAGTACTTCAGCAATATCACGATTACTTTTCCCTTGGAGCAGCAACTTCATAACAGTACTTTCTCTGCTAGATAGTGTTGGCATATCACGACTGCCCTCTGCTGCTTGTTTAAACTTGAAGAAAGAGTATCCCTTTGCCACTGCTTCTATCGCGTCTTTTAGGGTTTCATAATTTTCTGATTTACATACATAGCCATCCGCACCAGATCGAAAAGCCATCTGGCTATACATATTGCTTGTTTCCGCAGAAAAGAAGATCACTTTGCCTTTGAAACCATGAGATCTAATACGTTTGTAAAAGTCATATCCATCACAATCAGCAAGGTTTACGTCCAAAATAAGTAAACCAATATCCGCTTCTTTAAGCGTTCTCAATGCGTCTTTCGAACTTGTCGCCGTCATCACTTCATTTGTATTCTCTAGGCTTTCAGCTAAGGATTTGATAGCAATACAAACAAGAGGGTGATCATCAAAAATCAAACAGTTTAATTTATTCATCATTCTTTATTTCAGTATCGTTATTGCTTCTAATGGCATTGGTTTGTCGATGAAAAAGCCTTGGCATACATCAACGGCGTAATGACGCATTGCATCAAGCGTCACCTCGTCTTCAACTCCCTCTGCGACGACACTTATATTTAAACTTTTTGCTAGCGCACATATTGCTAACACGATATTTTTCTTTTTCGGGTCATTAACTAATCCTTGTACAAAAGAACGATCGATTTTCAATTCATTGAAAGGCAGTTGAGCCAACTTTTCCAACGAAGATGATCCCGTACCAAAATCATCAATACTGATCGTCACCCCACTCATACGAAATTTAAGTAAATTCCTATACAGCGCAGCACTAGCTTTAAACGTATCCCGCTCCGTTATTTCAATCGTAAAGCGGTCAGGACAGACTCCATATTCATGACAACGTTCAATAAACTGATTAGCAAACTCAGGCTCTTCTAAATTGTCATGATCTACGTTCAAGGAGATATGTTGCTGAAGTCCACGACTTTTCATGTCGTATAACGCATTACTAAACACCGCATCAAATAGCTCCGCCGATAAATGACAACGCTCTACGATAGGGAGAAAATTATACGGAGTGAGAACACCATAGATTGGATGAAACCAACGCGCTAATGCCTCATAACCAATGATTTCACCGGTATTAACATCAGCTAAAGGTTGGTAGTAATTTTTCACTCGACCTTCCGCCAACGCAAACAGAAACTCTTGATCCTGGACACTGATATCTTGATGAAAGTTTCTGGTTTTATTTGATTCCACTCCTGCTCTTCTCAACATCTCAATGACTTGATTTTCATTGTATGGTTTAAGCAATTTACCTAAAACTTCAAAGCTGAAGGTCTCACACATCGCTCTAACCGCGGCCACAATCGTTAGTTCCATAGCGCTCACGAGTACGACCTTTCCGCTGTAGCCAACTTGGTTCAGCATAACCATCATGTCGATACCATCTTTATCCGGCATCTGTAGATCACAAAAGATGATATCGACATCCTCCGCTGTTGCATGAGTAATAGCGTTATCTACGCTATCGAATGAAGCAACTTCAACGTCATTACGCAACAGCATTTGTTTCAACAGTGTGATTTGAAGTGGATGGTCATCAATCACCATCGCATTAAGTGTTTTTTTCATGAGCTTCAATCCAATGTTCTGTGAGACTGACTTCTTTTTCGATTTGGTCGATGAGTTCAGCAACATGCGAATCAAATTCAGTATCACTCGCTTGTTCTGCTTCGATACACAAATCCGCCAAGACAGTTACGCCAATCGCACCAAGCGCCCCCTTAATTCCGTGGATAATACGTTTCTTCTCTCCTTTACTTTTCGCCTCTTTTAAGTTGAATACGTCTTGCATCATTGAGCCTTTGAATACATTTGCTATCTCGTACGCATCTTGTTTTCTAAACTTCTCAATCCAATCAGGCCATCTTGCCTCGTTCTCTTCGCTAAGGTGAGGTAAGAGCTTTGACTTCAGTTTTTCTAAGTCATAAGGCTTATAAAGGATGTCATCTACGCCAATATTCTTAGCTCGTTCATTCGCTAACCGTGAGTCTTCAGCCGTTACGCCAATAACAGGGATCGACGCTAACACTGGTGATGCTTTCAACTTTTTAATCAGCTCAAACCCATCCATCTCCGGCATATGGAAATCGGTTAGGATTAACGTAACTTGATCATCTTGATTAACGTATTGCCACGCCTCTAGGCCATTGCTTACGATGACAGGATCAATACCTAGCTCTCGCAGCTGCATAGTAATAACGCTTTGATTGATTGGGTTGTCTTCAGCCACCAAGACCGTGCCATGTTTCCAAAACACATTACCAATAGACTGTGGGTTTTCGGTTTTTTGTGAACACTCGTGGCTAAGAAGCGTTAATAGAGTATCTGGGTATTTCGCTTCAATAAGGCTTAACTCACGGTGAGAGCCCGAGCTACAAGCTAAACTAAGCCCTTCATATTTGCCTTGAGGCGAAAACTTACCTGTAAGACTTGGATCCACCTCAGTTGACGTCATACCCCACGTCAAGCACCAATCTCGCACATTAGCCGGAAGTTTTGGTGAGAATGTATATGGAATCAGATGGTTAGGAGCGGCTTTACAAGAAATAACAGGAAGCTTCACCACCATGGTCGTTCCCAAGCCAAATTGGGAATCAATACACAAATCTCCACCCATGCACTCGACAAGGCGGTCAACAATACTCAGACCTAACCCTGTGCCGCCATACTTACGAGTAATAGTGTCATCGGCTTGAACAAATGGTTGTAAGACTCCTGCGAGTTGGCCATCCGTCATCCCGATTCCTGTGTCCGAAACCTTAATGATCAGTAGCTTTTCGTTCACTGCAACACTTACGTTGATTTCACCATCTGCCGTAAATTTGACTGCATTTGACAGTAGATTAGTTACGATCTGTACCAACCTGACAGCATCAATGTTCAACCAAGGGTTGGAAAACGCTTTGAAAGTCACACGATAATCTAAGCCTTTACTTGTCGCTTTCGGCTCAAAACTACGAACAATATCGCACAATGTGGTCATTACATCTGTTCTAACCGGAGTCACCTTTAACTCCCCTGCTTCTAACTTGGAATAATCAAGTACTTCATCCACGAGCAAATTTAGATGACTCAGAGAACGCATTGCTTGAGTAATAAGCTCTCTACTAGATTCATGCTCTGTTTGTCGAGCAAGTAAATCCAATAAACCATGTGCCGCAGATAGTGGCGTTCTTAATTCATGACTCATGGTTGCTAAGAAGTTTTCGCGAGCTCGCACTGCTGTCTGCGCTTTTTCTTGAGCGTCAATTAACGCTAGCTCGCGCTGTTTGTGCTCTGTAATATCTTGGAGAACGGTTAGAACAAACTTTTTCTTACTGCTTGGTGATAGGATCGACTTTCGTTCACGGTAAACGTGTTGAATACCTAACTTACAGTTATTTGAAGCAGCAGTATCAGAGATTCGTTTCCCTGTGATAACTTGACGCAATTCGAGTATGTCATCGACCAATGGCTTGCCGCTTTCTCGGTTTTGTATCGAACACCCTTTACAACTATTATTGCGGTACAAAGAGCAATTGCTTATTTGGATCTGATTATCTTCACCATGAATAAACACAATACTGTTGATTTCTTGGATAATTTCCATCAACCATTGCTTTTCTTTTTCTTCATTAGTGGCATTTAGCTCAGCTAGATTCACCTTTAACTTAAGGTGAGCAAGTACGAAATAAGCGATCGCCAGCAAAATCACAAATACCGCTGCTGCGAACAAGACAATAGTAAGAATATGTTCTTCATCATAGCCGTAAACAAGATTGAAGTTTCGGTAAGTTCTGTTGAGCTTTTCAACCTCTTTCGCATCAATGGTATCGATGATGCTATCAAGGATTTTCTTTAACTTGTTGTTATGTTCAGCTACCGCAAACGCAATTGATAAAGTCAAAGGATCCTTCTCGTTGATAAGTAATCCTTCTATATTGTCCTGCACAATCATACTGTGCACGATGTCGTCAGGAATGTAAGCCATTCCAATCTTGCCTAACTTAAGGTCACTCAGCAGCTGTTTAAGGTCTTGATAGCGAGTAAATCGCTCTTCCTTCCATGAATCGAGATTGATTAAACCTTGCTTTTTCAAACTCATTAAAATGCCAGAACGAGCATCATTCAAAGGAGACTCTTTAGGTTCTAGAGCCTCAATGGCGACAAAGTTACTGTGCATAAACGGTTTTGTAATCAACCAATCTGAGGACGGAGTGTTCTCGACATAAGCTACAGGCACTAAATCTGCGTTAAATGCCGTCAATCCACTATTTAAACTACTGCTAGGCTTTTGATAATCGAACTTTAGCCCCGTACGGGACTGAATCAAATCGATAAAATCCGGTAAGAACCCATCGAGTGCGCCAGTGTTGGGGTTTCTAAATAGAAAGGGAAAGGCTTCTTCACTGCTGCTGTAAGTGATCGTCTGCTTATTGCTGATATCACGACGATATTCCACTAGCAGCTTATCGCTTACGTGGTAAGGGTTTTTCGACGCAACAGAACGTACATTCTTTCCATTGCGCTCCCAACTTAGGACTTTGTTAATACGATCAATTAGTGATTGATTAGACTTAGATGCAATAAATCTTGAGTCCTCCTCATTTAGCCAATTAGGAATATCAACGGAACCGTTAACTACATCGTTTTCATCAAGATATTGATTAATAGCCACGTAACTGGAAATCAATGCATTCGAACGACCACTTCTTACCTCTTCAAAAGCAATCAATCTGCTTTCGACTTCGCGTACGTCCGTCGCTCCCATATCAATCAGATACTCGCAATACACAGTACCAAGCATGCATACCCATTGAAGCTCACGAGGGTCACGCAGGGAATAACTGTCTTCTCTATACCAGACTGCTATTGTGCTAGAAAAAAAAGTGTCCGAGAAAATAAAACGAGATTCTCTCTCAGGGGACTTACTGAAGCCAACAGCGCCGTCTATGAGGCCGTTTTCAATGTCATTCAACAGTTCAGGTATGTTGCTGTATGAACGTAACTCGAGTTTCAGGTTAAGCACTTTTGCAATATTCGTCAGATAATCAAGATTTATCCCGTAATAGGTGCCGATGCTACTGGCGATTTCCGAATCTTCAGTTTGCAATGCAATCACACCCACGAGCACTGTTTCACTAAGCTCTTCGCTAGCAATAGAATATGACGGAGATATAGCGCTTAGAAATGCGACAATAAATAGAGCTATTTTTCTTATAATACTAAACATAACGACTTCCACAACTTGGAACGTCAGACTAGTTTTCCCATTATAAATGTCAAACTTCTAGATTATTTGAAATATCCCTATCTCATTGTTTTAAAATAATTAAATCCATTCTTGTCCGGACATTCTGACAAGATTATCCACCTTAGACTACAACATATTTGCGCAGCGTATCCCATCATTCACACGAGCCAATTCGATTACACTCTGCGCAATAATAGAATTCGTACACTAAGTTCGGGCAGCCTAGTAATACTGATAAAAATACAACCAATAGCCGATACGAGAATTCCAACACATTTTATTTTGGTTCCGTGTTAGAATCACGAGCTGAAAACTTGCACTCTAGATTACTAAACGAATAAAGTTCCGATTGATTAAAACGGACCTTTTACCAGGTAGTAATAACCAAAAAGAGACACTTAAGGTAATTTGTTCAAATGGTTAATAACTCTATCCAGTGGTTTCCGGGCCACATGCATAAAGCCCAAAAAGAGATTGCAGAAGCGATCCCTCAAATTGATGTCATTATTGAAGTGCTTGATGCTCGTATCCCTTTTAGTAGTGAAAACCCTATGATCGCGGAGCTCAAGGGAGATAAGCCAGTAGTAAAAGTGCTTAACAAACGTGATCTTGCGGATCCGGAGTTGACTCAAGTTTGGATTGACCACTTCGAGAAAGAGCACAACGTAAAAGCGATTGCAATTACTACCTCTCAACAGCCCGAAGTCCAAAAAATTATGGAGTTGGTACGTAAGCTTGCTCCGCATCGCGAAGAAATCGGCAAAAACATCCGCACCATGATCATGGGCATCCCAAACGTTGGTAAATCAACTATTATCAATACCTTGGCTGGCCGCACGATTGCTGTCACAGGTAACCAACCAGCGGTAACTCGTCGTCAGCAACGTATTAACCTTCAAAACGGAATAGTACTATCTGACACTCCTGGGATTTTGTGGCCAAAAGTAGAAAACCCGCACAGTGGTTTCCGCTTAGCTGCGACTGGTGCAGTTAAAGATACGGCAATGGAATACGATGAAGTAGCCTTCTACACAGTTGAATACTTAGCAGCGCACTACCCTGAGAAGTTGAAAGAGCGCTATCAAATTGATGAGCTTCCAGAATCGGATATTGAGATCATGGAAGAGATTGGGCGTCGCCGTGGTGCACTGCGTGCTGGCGGTCGTGTCGATCTTCATAAAGTATCAGAAATTCTTCTTCACGAGCTTCGTCAAGGCACACTTGGTCAAATTACTCTTGAGCTACCAGAAATGATAACCCAAGAGTTGATTGAAGTTGAAATTGAAACGGCTCGCAAAGAAGAAGAGAAAGCGAAACGGAAAGAAGAACGTCGTAAGCGTTACCTTCGCAACAAACGATAACGCCAGTCTCAATAACCGAAAAGCGCGAGTCATCGCGCTTTTTTTATAACTAGAAAGCAAAAAAATCCACGCTATCTGGCTAGCCCTTCAGCCTATAAATCATCAACCTAGCCCACTTTTTAAAAGCAATGTATCCCCACAAGTCTAGGTGCCGTTAACCACAGTTAAAGCCTTAAATATTGAGTTTGCATGGGCACTCAAACTTATGCAACTTGGGTAATGACACTTCTCTCACAATGCGGATCATACACAGTGTCAGCGCTGGCGTTTTCTGTATAACGAAGAGAGTACATTATGAGTGACAAAGCAAAAATAAAACCACTTCCTTCCTTTGTTGAGGAGCGCTTGGACTTTTATATTCATGATTTAATTACAAAAAACCAAAACAAAAAACACCTTGTGTTAGGAAAACGCCCGACTAATAGTTCGATTGTCATGCAAAGCAACGACTATCTATCTTTGTCGAGCAACCGCGAAATTCAATCTGACCACCAAAAAGCCATTTCAGAAGATGATGACAACGTCGTAATGTCGGCAATTTTCTTACAAGATGAACAATCTAAGCCTAAGTTTGAACAACAACTTGCTGATTTTACAGGAATGGAAAGTTGTTTATTGTCGCAATCGGGTTGGGCTGCAAATGTTGGCTTGTTACAAACGATATGTGCATCACAGACCCCGGTCTATATCGACTTCTTCGCCCATATGTCATTGTGGGAGGGAGCTCGTATCGCAGGGGCGAATATTCACCCCTTCATGCACAACAACATGACCCACCTTCAAAAGCAAATCCAGCGACACGGTGAAGGCATTATTATCGTTGATTCTATTTACAGCACTATTGGTACCATTGCGCCACTCGAAACAATCTACGAAATTGCTTCTGAGTCAAACTGCGCTCTCATCGTCGATGAGTCACATTCGTTGGGTACACACGGCCCAGCAGGTTCCGGACTCGTAAAAGCCCTCGGTTTAAATGACAAAGTAGATTTTATTACGGTTAGCTTAGCCAAGACATTTGCTTATCGAGCAGGCGCAATCTTAGGCCCAAAAAAGCTATCTCAATCACTCCCGTTTGTTGCGTATCCAGCTATTTTTAGCTCAACAATTCTTCCTCAAGAAGTGGTCCGCTTGGAATCTACGCTGAACGTTATTAAAAATGCAGATGACAAACGACAAGCTTTGTTTGCACGCTCATCAGCATTAAGAACTGGACTAAAGCAGATTGGGTTTCAGATTCGCAGTGAATCACAGATCATTGCACTGGAGTGTGGTAGTGAAGAAAACACAGAGAAAGTGAGAGACTTTTTAGAGGATCACGATGTATTTGGCGCTGTTTTTTGTCGGCCTGCCACGGGAAAAAACAAAAATATTATTCGTTTTTCAATCAATGCTGAAATCACAACGGCTCAAATCGAACATGTATTAGCGGTGTGTGAAAAGGCTTTCAATAACCCCAACCTAGAATTTGTCTAAATAAACTGTTTTAGTACAAACAAACTCAGAGCTCAGTTCGCTGAGCTCTATATCCAATGGGCAATTTTATCGAACAGCCTCGTTTTGTCAGCGGGTTTTACGATAAAGTCTGACATGCCTGATGATTCTATCTTCTCAAGCGTCACCGGAGAGCTATCACCAGTATGTGCAATAATTGGAATCGTTGAGTAAGGACATTCCGAACTGCGAATCTTGCGCGAGGTTTCAATACCATCCATAACTGGCATTTCGATATCCATCAAAATTAAATCGATACTTTCAGAATTCAGAGCTTGTAATGCTTGTTCACCATCCTCTTTCTGAATCACATCAAAGCCTTGCTTTTCTAACAACAGCGCGGTGAACTTCCGTAGCGACTCGTTATCATCAACGACCATGATCGTCCGCTTGTTATCGTGCTCTATTTCTGGAATAGGAGCAGCGGTGGATTCATAGTCAACATCAAACAACAACCGTTCAATAGTCGCACTGGTGTTTAACAACCAAGCTTGAGTTTCCATCCAGATAGGGAAAAAACCAGCCTGAATTGGACGAGATGGAGAATGCTGCTGGAATAAGTAAACGATTCGCCCTTCCGTAAATGATAGAAGTGATTCAATTCTATCCAGCTGTGTACCTCGGATATCAATACTTTCAAGGTCGACAAAAATCACATCATACTCGAACTCGTACTCTTTCTTATTGAAGACATCCAACGTATTAATAACATCGAATTGAAATCCCATATGGCGACTTAAGTCTGTCGCCTTACTCACCAGGATCTTTTGGTTAGATATCAACAGTACTGATTTCAACTTAATTAACTCATCCTTTATTTCTTCTACTACTGGCGAATTAAGAAGAGGAAATGTCAGCGTAAATTGAGACCACTCTCCCAGCTCAGAGATACACTTAATATCACCACCGAAAGAGCGCATGACCTTCTTACAAAATGGCAAGCCTAGCCCATAATTTCCAGATTTACCGGTTGTATAGAAGTCTCTAAAAATGTTTTCAAGTGCCTCAACCGAAATCCCTGCCCCATTATCAGTAACAACAACACGGTTGACGTTATCGTTCGACTCTACGGTCACATGAATATGGAAGTCTTCTGAACTGCGATGATGAAATGCATTTTTAAATAGGTTGTAAACTACGTACTTTAACAAAGTGTCACTACCTAAAAAGTCAAAGTCATTCCGAATATCGATTGATATTGCTGCCCTATCTGACGCTCGCTTATAACTGAAACTTTCAATCGCATTTTCAATCACTTGTTGGACATTATGCTTTTTAAAGGTAGCACGAGAAACTCGATTCTCATCTATCGATGTCAGCAACAAGTCGATAGTCTCATTACCTGACTGAATCATTTTCATTGCGTCATCGCTAATTTCGCGCAATAACTCAATATCTTCTATAGACAGTTGATAAGTGTCTTTTTTCTCTTGCTTTGGATCTGGAATAATTGACTGCATCACATCAATGGAAGAGCAAAGCCCGCTTAACGGATTACGCATTTCATGAGCAATCCCTGCACCAAATGACTTAGCTATTGATACTTTTGCTTCATGTTCAACTTGGTTTCTAAAATAAAACAGATTACCAAACAGGTAGATAAACAAGAAAATTGGAACATGCGTCCAATCCATGGTTATGTTCAGATGGAGCCCTTTTGATGCCCAAGCAAAAAACGTCGCCAGAAAAACCCCAACAAACGTTTGGATAAACATCACTCGAGTGATATGGACCAAAAGGATATGCAAAAAAATCGCCGACATAAATGACATAACCCAAACATTGGACCAATCATTCATCAGCAACATATAGAAAAAGAAGAATGGTAGGCAAAGGGTTATAGCAAACTGATAGTACCAATGCATGTTTGCTTTTAGGCGAGAGCTTAATTTGTTTCTAACGATAATCCCGAGAAATAGAAGTGAGCAAAACAAGCGCAGCGGTAGGTTTTCATATGGCTGTGGGAACAAGTACTCCCATACAATAAAGTACGTCGGAAAGCCAACAAACCCCATCCAACCAACTAACGTTAGATTCGGCTCTGCATACTGATATACCTTACGCAATGCATCCATACTATCGTGCCAACGACCCATGTAAACCTATTTCATTGAAATTATAGACATAACAACTCTAGAACTAATTATATATCAGTTAATATAGTGATGCAGCGCAGCGATCTTTCTTTTGTTTGTGACACGTGTTTTCTATTTAAGACCTATTGTTTAGACGAGTGCTTTTTAAGCAGTAAATAATAGACGAGAGAAACAAAAAAAGCAGCTCTTGGCTGCTTTATTGTTGGGGCATTACTCTTCAGAATCAGGAGTAAACGACGTGCTCTTCTATCCCAGATACTAATGACTGAGCATTCGTCCATCGAAACACTTTTTCTAATACTTCACTGCCGCCCGGCGCTCGCCAGTTTCGTTCTTTACATTCCTGACCACCAAGATGTCGATAGAACTCAACTGCTTGCGTATTTTGAGACACGACCTCCAAGTAAAGGCCGCTGTCTTTAAAGTATTGTTGATGCCACTCAGCAACAGCTAGTAAAAGCTGCTTACCTATTCCACGCCCTCGATAGCCATCATCAACATGTAAGGCTTCAATGAAACTACCACGCTCAAAATCGTGATTACCAAATACACAAACAAAGCCAAGAAGAAGGCCGCCTTCTTCTGCTAAAACGATATGTTGGTTAAATGGTGGATTCGTTAAGCGTGTTTGCCAGATCAATAATTTGTCATCGATGGCTTCACTATCTAAATAGCTGTCACTTAACACTCCGCGATAGTGACGCTTCCAACTGTCCGCATGTAACTGCGCAATGCGTTCATAATCCTTATATTCCGCTACTCGTAATTCCATTACGTATTCCTATGTTCTTGTGTTGCTTCTCCGGTGAGCTTTGGCATTTTCCACCTCATTAACTACATATTATTGGCAGATTTTACAAACCTATAGCCACAGCTCATTGATTAATACTACTCATTATTCATTTAAAAGCAAAATATCCCACCAACGAAAACCATTTATTGCGAGTTTTCGCTTACAGATAGAATTGTCACAACTCGAAACAAAGTCACCTAACTTTAGTTTGACTTACACGTGTACGCTGATATTCTAGCGTACAGTTGTTAGCTCAAAGTTAGGGATACATTGTGATGCATAATAAACCGCCACTCATCTGGTTGAATATATTGATATTTTCATCCAGTTTCATTCTCACTGTTGTTGTATTGCCTTGGTATGCATACCACTATGGTTTGGGTTGGGAACATCTGATCTGGGGCATCATTGCCTTTAGCTTCACAAATCTCTCTATTACCGCGGGTTATCATCGTCTTTGGAGCCACAAAACTTACGAAGCTCACCCAGTTTTACGATTCATCTTTGCTATTGGTGGCGCATTCTCTCTTCAAAACAGTGCAATGCATTGGTCATCTGATCATCGTGTCCATCACAAACATGTCGACGACAACGACAAAGACCCCTATTCCGCAAAGCGTGGTTTCTGGTATTCCCATATCGGGTGGATGCTTCGTGACTACAACCAATCAAGCGAAAGCGAATACACCAATTGTCGCGATTTGAAGCGTGACAAAATCGTAGCATGGCAGCACAAGTACTACGTCCCTTTAGCTATTGCGACTAATATCGGATTCCCATTAGCTCTTGGGCTAATTTATGGTGATATCTGGGGGATGTTTTTGATCGTTGGCGCAGCTCGCCTGTTCTTAAGCCATCACACCACGTTTTTTATTAACTCTTTAGCACACGTTTGGGGCAAGCAGACCTTTACCGACAAAAATACCGCTCGTGATAATGGTATTTTGGCATTCTTGACCTTTGGCGAGGGTTACCACAATTTCCACCATATCTTTGAGAACGATTATCGCAATGGCGTTTACTGGTGGCACTACGACCCAACCAAATGGCTGATCAAATCCTGCTCTTGGTTAGGTCTAACAACGAAGCTTCGCACTACTTCGACATTTCGCATTGAGAAAGCACGAGCTACCCAATTGTTGAAAAAAGCCAAAGATAAGCTAGAGAGCAAGCCAAATAGCCAATCTATTCGTGACCAGCTTCAGCAAGAGTTTGACGCATTAGTTCATCATATGCAGGAGTACTATGAAGCTCGCAAAGAGGTACTAGGTGAGAAAAAAGCAACCGTAGTGAAAAAGTACGAACAGTCGGTGTCTAAATTGAAGTATGAGCAAATTAAGGAAGAATTTGAACGTCAACAACGCAGTTGGAATCTCCTAATGCGTCGCTACGCGTAACGTGTAACTCGCGCTTCAATATAACGACGTCAAAACAAAAACTCCGAAAATCGGAGTTTTTTTGTTCAACAATTCCTATTTAACGTGATCTAGCTCGAACTCTCTATTTTTCCACTTTTTAATCATTTCGTATGAATTTCATTCAATAAATTGTTCATATTTTCGTTTCTTTAAAATCAAGAAAACCAGCACATAACACCTAGAAAACGTAATTTAAACAATATAATCCAGTGCAATTATTTATTAATCTATTATTTGTTTTAGATCATGCTAGCTCTAATTTAGTCTCGTGCCACAGGAAAGAATTCTGTAAATTCCCAGACATAAACTGAAACAGTTTCTTTCTTTTGTTCATAATATTTGGAGACAACCCTATGTTAGAGCTCTTAATTGGCTTAGCAGTGACCATTGCTGTGGGTTATTTCATTGTCAAAGGCTACAAAGCTGCTGGCGTGTTATTAACCGCAGGTATTAGTTTGCTTCTTATGACTGGCATTCTTGGCCATGACGTTCTGCCATCAAAAGTAACCTCAACGGGTAATATGGTGACGGACGCACTAGAGTACGTAAAATACATGCTTCAATACCGTGGCGGCGGTCTTGGTATGCAAATCATGCTACTTTGTGGCTTCGCGTCTTACATGACACACATCGGCGCAAACAATGTTGTTGTAAAACAGTTCTCTAAACCGCTTTCTGTTATCAAGTCTCCATACGTCCTTTTGGTAGCGGCTTACATCGTGGCATGTTTGATGTCTCTTGCGGTGAGCTCAGCAACCGGTCTAGGCGTGCTATTGATGGCAACTTTATTCCCAATGATGACAGCGATGGGTATCTCTCGCCCAGCAGCGGTTGCTGTGTGTGCATCACCAGCAGCAATCATCCTTTCTCCAACATCTGGTGATGTGGTTATCGCAGCAGAAAAATCAGGCCTAGCATTGGACGTGTTCGCAGTTCAAACGGTACTTCCTGTTTCTATTTGCGCAATCATCGTGATGGCAGCAGCAGCTTTCTTCTGGAACAAATACCTAGACAAGAAAGAAAACACGCCAATGGAGCGAATCGACGTATCTGAAATTAAAGCAGATGCTCCAGCATTTTACGCAGTGCTACCTTTCCTACCAATCATCGGTGTATTCCTATTCAACGGCCGTACTATTCCTGGCCTAAGCCTAGATATCTACACCATCGTAGTTGGCTCAATTTTCTTGGGTGCTGTTATCCACTATATCGTGAACAAGTTCGACGGCAAGAAGTCTCTTGAAGATCTAGATTCATGTTACGCTGGTATGGCTGATGCGTTCAAAGGCGTAGTAATGCTATTGGTAGCGGCTGGCGTATTCGCGCAAGGTCTGATGTCTATCGGTGCAATCGACAACCTACTTCACCTAGCAGATAACGCGGGTGCAGGCGGTGTTGCTCTCATGTTGCTTCTAACAGGTCTTACTGTTGCAGCGGCGATCGCAACGGGTTCAGGTAACGCACCATTCTACGCATTCGTAGAACTTGCGCCTGCATTGGCAGCAAAGATGGGTCTGAGCCCTGCGTTCCTAATTATCCCTATGCTACAAGCATCTAACCTAGGTCGTACTATCTCACCAGTATCAGGTGTAATCGTAGCGACTTCTGGTATGGCAAACATCAGCCCGTTTGAGGTGGTTAAACGTACATCTGTACCAGTACTGGCAGGTTTGATTACGGTAATCATCGGTACTATGGTGCTTGTACCTATGTCAGCATAACCGCTAATAATACCATTTGGTTAATAAAGGCTCGGCGTTCTCGCCGAGCCTTTTTTATATGCTCAAACCTTTCACCTTTTCTTCTCTCTTACCCTCTCATAGTAGATACGCAAAACATTCCATATTTACAAAATACTGCACATTATAAGTAAGTCTAATTTGCTTAATATCTCAACTACTTATATAAAGTCCCAATACATTCACAAAATGGAATTAACTATGACTTCACTGATTGTTTTTATCGTCATCATTTTGCTTATTGCGGTGTTCGCGGTCAGCATTTACAACAAGCTAGTGACGCTACGCAACCGCTTTAAAAACAGCTTTGCTCAAATTGAGGTTCAGCTAAAACGTCGTTACGACTTGATCCCAAACCTTGTCAGCACAGCAAAAGGCTACATGGAGCATGAAAAAGAAACCTTCGAGCGTGTCATCCAAGCACGTAACCAAGCAATTTCTGGCTTGAAAGCAGCAAGCGATGCGCCAGACAGCGATGCGGCGATTAGCCAACTGGCACAAGCAGAAGGCATGCTACAAAATGCACTAGGTAAGTTAAACGTTGTCGTTGAGGCTTACCCAGAGCTGAAAGCCAACGAAACCATGACCCAACTGCAAGAAGAGCTAACTAGCACAGAGAATAAAGTCGCCTTCGCTCGCCAAGCATTTAATGATGCAGTCACCAGCTACAACACTTACAAGCAGACTTTCCCACCAGTCTTGTTTGCAAATATGTTTGGTTTCCAAGACGGCAAGCTACTGGAATTTGCAGACAGTGAAGCAATCCAAGAAGCACCAAAGGTTGAGTTCTAATGAATTTTTTCGATCATCAAGATACCGCGCGTCAACGCACCGGGCTTTTGGTGTTTCTGTTTTCCTTAGCAGTATTAATCATCACTGGTTTGGTTAGCGTATTGTCGATTGGTATTTATTATGGGGTTACTGGCGAATCATTTGATCAACAGACTGCGATTACCTATGCCCTGCTCTGCTTTGCCGGTGTTGCGCTAATTGTTGCTGTAAGCTCTATGTTTCGATTGTCTGATCTCTCTTCCAATGGTGGTCGAGGTGTAGCAGAAAGCATTGGAGGCAAGCTGATTTCCTCTAATACAACAGACGCAAAACATCGCCAGTTGCTCAATGTGGTTGAGGAGATGGCCATCGCTTCTGGCATCCCCGTTCCTCCCGTCTATATCATGCAAGAAGAGCGGGGAATTAATGCCTTCGCCGCAGGTATGAGTATTGATGATGCGGTCATAGGTGTAACGCAAGGGGCACTAGACAGCTTCACCCGCGATGAACTGCAGGGTGTCATTGCTCATGAGTTTAGCCATGTCTTAAATGGCGATATGCGCTTGAACACACGTTTAATTGGCGTCTTGTTCGGCATTACTTGTATTGCACATTTAGGGCACTTGGTTCTCGACAATACACATCATACGAGCCGTGCATCAAGAAGCTCTTCCGACTCCGATAAAGGCTTTATGGTGATCATACTGATTGCCATTGTTTGCTTAATACTCGGTTGGGTTGGCACCTTATTTGGTTCCATGATCAAAGCTGCGATCTCTCGTCAACGTGAATTCTTAGCGGATGCGAGCGCCGTTCAGTTTACTCGCAATGACCAAGGAATTTCAGGCGCACTTAAGAAGATTGGCGGACACAGCTCTGGCTCTAGCCTAAACGCAAAAGCTAGTAATCAGATGAGTCACATGATGTTTGGCCAGAGCAGCCTGTCAGGTTTTAGTGGGTTCTTCGCGACTCACCCTCCTCTCGAAGAACGGATTCGCCGTATCGAACCAAATTGGGATGGGAGCTTTTCTCGCAGGAGTCAGAACCAAAGCTCAGTCTTCGGCAATGAACAAGTAAGTGGGTTTGCTTCTGATGCCGATTTTGAGACTCAAGATTTTAAACCGCAAGTTGCCACACCGACCTCCTCCGACTTGAGTGAAATAGGTAAGCAGCTAATCAGCCAGTTACCGGACGAGTTAGTTAACATAGCACGCGAACCCTACAGTTCTCGCTTTATTGCCTTACTATTGATCTTTGATGGCAGTGATGTGCAGCGGGAGATGATCAAAGGCCATATTCCAATGGTTTCGCACGCAGATCTATTACCGTGGTTAGATTACGAATTGCCACTGCACTTGCGTCTTCCACTGTTAGAGCTGACTATTCCAGCTCTTAAAGAGCTGAGTGAAGGACAAAAGAATCGACTGTGTGAGGTACTACGTGAGTTATCCCAAACTGACAATCATTACTCATTGCGTGAATGGTGTGTGATAAACCTACTTGAAAAGCAGTTGCTTACCTCGTTTGCATCTACTCGCCAAAGTAAGTCATTAGCTCAACTGATGGAAAGCGTTCATTGGCTTCTAAGAGAATTAGCATGGGTAAGCCATTCAGAGAAAGGCCAGGCACAATGTGCTTTTAACACTGCGTTGGTCTCTTTAGGCTTACCCGAAGCTCAATTGCTAGACGCTAGCCACGACTGGAGGCTAAGCCGAGCAGCGTTAGAGCTTTTAGTGCAACTCAACCCTAAACAACGTATTTTGTTCGTCAAAGCGTGCCGTTTAGCGATTGAATCTGATGGAGAAATCACCGTCGCTGAGGGAGAATTGTACCGAGTAATAGCGTGTTTCTTAGAAGTACCAGAACCACCACTTACCGTGACGCTTTAACTATACAAAGTAAAACGCCAGCGATAATCGCTGGCGTTTTTGTATTCGGCTATTGCTTAAGCGGCTTTGAAGTGCTCTGGAATCTTAATAATGCTTTCACGGTAGCTAAACCATAAGTAAGTTACCGCTATTGAGAAGAACAAGTATGACAACGCAAACACGATTGGAGAAGTAATCAACTCTGCTGACATCCCCCACATCACACCAACGACAGTAATCGTTAACTTAGACAACATGCCACAGATCAGTAAGAACAAAGCAAGCTGTGGGAAACGCGAACTACGGAATGCGAAGAAGTAGCAGCTACCTACCGCAAGCGATGCAATAGAAAGACCAAGCATGAAAGAATGAATGTGATCTGCTGATGCGACACCTGCAGAAACAGAAGCCATAAGTAATAGGAACAATTTCATAAGTCACCTCACTACAAGTAGAGAAAAGCATCCTTTCATTAATGAAAACTCATTTTGCGCCCTATTTTGCTTATCTAGCCAGCAAATACAAGCACATTTTTTGCTCACTTTGCGTACAACCTCCCTCATTAAATCCACTCGTTACAATCATTTAACATCCCGCGTTTTATAAACCCTGTGGATCCTGCACTTACAGAAAACAGCTTCCATTTTGCCCACTTTTGTTACGAAACATTAACACTAAAATATTTTGCAACTTTTTGCGTAAACTGTGAGCTAAACACTCAGCGTCGTGCTATCCACCTTGTTTCACTTAGGATCTCACCACCAAACCAACGATTCTTTACGTTGGATCAACATTTTTGCCATATATAAAACCACCCCATTACAAACATTTTTAATGTTTCAAATTATTTTTAGTAGCAAGGCTAAAAAGAGATTCCAATCACACATTTATTGGTTATAATCCGCGCTCATTACGTTATACGTTGAAAAACGCAAACTTATTTTGAGTAAACCTTATCTTTAAACCGACCCCTCTTTGCTATCCGCCAAGAGGTATTACTGAGAACAAAAATGAGCAAGATTGATAAAGCTATGCGCATCCTGTTAGCGGGATTCTGTATCAACCTTTGTCTTGGCATCCTGTATGCTTGGAGTGTATTCAACAAAGCACTAGTGACTGAGTCAGGCTGGAGCGCAGCAGAAGCATCTGCACCTTACGCGACTGCAACTATTACTTTCTCTATCTGTCTTCTTGTTGCAGGTATTCTTCAAGACCGTATGGGTCCACGTTTGATTCTTATCCTAGGTACTGTTCTTACAGGTCTAGGCATGATCGCGTCTGGTTTTGTTAGCTCACCATTAATGCTGAACATAACTTTCGGTGTGATCACTGGTGCAGGTATCGGTTTTGGTTACGCGTGTCTTTCTCCTTCAGCAATGAAGTGGTTCCACGCATCTAAGAAAGGTATGGTTAACGGCATCATCGCAGCAGGTTTCGGTCTAGCAGCTATCTACCTAGCTCCTGTGACTTCTGCGCTGATCGACAGTATGGGCATCCAAACAAGCTTCCTAGTTCTTGGTGTTGGTATCCTTGCTATCGCTGTTCCTCTAGCAGCAACAATCAACAACCCACCAGCGGATTACACGCCAGCTGAACCTAAAGTAAAAGAAGGTCAAGCGCCTAAGGTTGTGAAGAAGTCTGACGACCTAACTTGGAAAGCAATGCTTAAAACGCCACAGTTCTACTCTCTATGGATCATGTACGCGTTCGCAGCTTCTGTTGGTCTTATGATCATCGGTAACATCACAACTATCGCAAGCGTTCAAGCTAACCTACCAAACGCGGTTTACCTAGCGTCTATCCTTGCGGTGTTTAACTCAGGCGGCCGTGTAGCAGCAGGTATGCTTGCAGACAAGATCGGTGGCGTTCGTACTCTTCTTCTAGCGTTCGTTCTACAGGGCATCAACATGGTTCTGTTCGCAACGTTCAAGACTGAGTTCACGCTGATCATCGGTACAGCAATTGCAGCAGTAGGTTACGGTACGCTTCTAGCAGTATTCCCTACTCTAACGGCTGAATTCTACGGTCTGAAGAACTACGGTACTAACTACGGTGTGTTATACACGGCATGGGGTATCGGTGGTGCAATTGGTGCTGCTGTTGTTGGTTTCTCAATGACTAACGGTGACGGTTACGGGCTTGCTTACACTATCTCAGCGGCAATGATGGCGGTATGTATCGTACTAGCGTTCATCACTAAGCCACTGACTGAAGCGAAAGTAGCGCAACTGAAAAACGCTTAATCGCCAGTCCAGTTCTATTTATCTAATAGATCTGCAGAAATTGATTCGAAAAAGGCTTAACCTATGGGTTAAGCCTTTTTTATTGTTAGTTGGTTATGGAAAACACCGTCGAACTCGCGCCAGATTACTATCTCGATAACTTTTTTAAACTCGCTCAGCACGCTACCGAATGGTACAGCGACTTACTTTGCTCAGATGAGCACCAATGGCTATCCGCGTTTGAGAGCTTGAACAAACCCGCACAGTGTCTTCTTGTTCGCCTATACAGCCGTAAAGGTTGCTGGTTTCGCAGCGACAAACTCAACTATCAAGAAATCGAGAACATCCAGTCGGCTTTGGATGAATTGGCAGCTCATGACTTTGTCTCGCTCTCCCCTGAACTAACAACGCAAGAGTTAGCAGCAAATCTACTGACCAAGCCTGAGATCGTCACGCTCTACCCTGAGCATCCCAAATCCCTCAAGAAAGAGGCATTAATGGCATGCCTGAGTGAAGAGCGTTTCGAGCTATTTGAGGCTCTGGATTTCACAGTGATTAAGCTTAACTCCGCACACATGATTGATGTTTTGCTGACGCTGTTTTTTGCTAATACCCATCAAGACCTCAGCCAGTTCGTGCTCGATGATTTAGGCTTACACCAATTCGAACAATACCAGTTAAGTAAAGCACGTCGATTTTTCGAGAGCAGAGAGCAAATCGACCGTCTTATTGAGCTCAGCCAGCTCTCCAACCTTTATTGGCAATGCGACAGAAAACAAAAAGCGAACCTCGATATTCTTATCGAAGCAATGCCAGAACGGGTTGAACATCGCTACGTCGACCGTAAACGTGAGCACATGATTAATGACATTGCGCGTGATTACGAACGCATAAACGAACTTGAGATTGCAATTGCCTTGTTTGAGACAACCGCACTCACCCCAAGCCGAGAACGTCGTGCTCGCATCTACGACAAGCTGGAACAAAACGATTTGTTTAGTGACATTGTCACTGAAATGCTCGCTCATCCAATTGATGTCTCCGAGTTTGAGGTGGCACAAAAGCTTGAACAACGCGTTAAACGTAAACAAGGATTGAAATTCCCGAGAGCCACCAAGCCAAAATGCAGCGAATACCACATCGAATTGGATCTCTCCCAACAACGTGTGGAACTGGCAACCAAAGCACATTTCGAAAGTTTAGGTTGGACCGTTTTCTATTCCGAGAATACCCTACTCAACAGCTTGTTAGGATTGACCTTGTGGGATGCGATTTTTGCACCAATAGAAGGTACATTCATTAACGCATATCAACATCGACCATTGGATCTGTATCACGCCGATTTTGCCGACAAAAGAAAGCAACTTATCGACAATGCGCTTGAGCAAGTTCAACAAGGGAAGACGCAGGCGTTGTTTGATACATACCGGGATAAAGTTGGGATCAGTAATCCCTTCGTCAGTTGGGCATACGTGAACGAAGAGCTGATATCCCTAGCTCTTGAACACATCCCTAATGACCTGTTGGTCGAACTGTTTAACGTGCAGTTAAGTGATCTGAAACTCTATCGAAACGGCATGCCGGATTTGATTGCATTTAAAGAAGGGAAATTTGAATGGATAGAGGTGAAAGGTCCAGGCGATAAACTCCAAGATAACCAATGGCGTTGGATCAAGGAGTTCAATCGCCTCAATGTACCGTTCTCAGTCTGTTATGTAACAGCACAAGCTTAGAAAAGAGCCAGAATGGTCTTAGCTACTTACTTTGGCGTTCTTCTGCCCTTTCTTCTCTTTCAATTGATCAATCACGTAGCTTGGTGCGACTTTCTCTAGTTCGCCCAAGCACTCGTCTGTTTTCGGGTTGTCGTAGCGAACATAAATGTCACAAACCGCATAAAGCTGCTCCGGCGCGCCAGAAATCAAATACGCTTGCTCAAAAGACTTCACCGATTTGTCTAGGTTGTAGTCCTCTTGCAGTACACCATTAAGGTACCAATAGTAGCTGTTATCTTTCGCCATCTTGGCCGCTTTTTCGATTTCTGTCGCTGCATTCTTCTTCTCATCCAGACGCACTAATGTCAGCGCTTTCGAGTAATGCAAAGAAGCATTATCAGGATGAAGCTTAATTGCAGAATCCAGCGTCTTTACTGCATCGGCATCGCGTTGCTGAGCTCGGTAGTTGTCCGCCAAGCTTAACCAGATTTGTGGATTCTCCGGCTGATTGGTCACCAAAGCTTGATAGATTTTATCTGCTTTATCCCATTCATGGTGCCAACGATAGACATCTGCTAACAGCAGTTTAGAGCCGTCGTCTTTCTTGTGCTCTAAGTAGCTGATCAGTTCAGCAACCGGGGCTTCAAGCATTTGCTGTTGCTCACTGCTCACATTAGAAAAGTCACGCACTAAGTTGGTCGCTGCAGTAATACGAACCATGGCCTCTGGATCACTCAACAGTGGCTCAATCATGCGCCAACGATGTTCAATCGTGTAAGGTTCTGCTCCGACAATAGCAGCTTCACGAACCGCAGGGTCTTGGTCTTGAAGGCTGCGTGCAACCGCTACCAGCGCGTTTTGGCTTGGGTAATTCGCCAACTCATGCAGTGCTTCAATGCGCTTTTCAACTGGCTGTTTGATGTCCTGCGCTTGATAAGACAACTCCGCAACCATTTGCTGTGGCGACATCTGCGCTGAGTTTGCTTTTTGAACGCTTGTCACGCTGGTAGAAGAAACTTGGTCCGGTGCCAGCAAGGTTTCATCCTGCGCTGCAACAGACTGGCTTACTGTGACACCTAGAGCGACAGCTAATAACGTTTTTGAGAATGTCATATCTATCCCCTTAAAATTTGGTTTCGAATACAGGACGCTTCGCCGCTTGTTGGCGTAACACCGCATCACTGAATTTGCCATGTGCCACAGGGTTACCCGTAGCGCGAAGAATGTATGCCATAGCCTTATCAGCATGAGAGAAGAACTTTTTCCAACCTGCACACAGGTAGTTCAACCCTGGTTCACCATCTTTGGTGCGAATGAAACGGTTTTTCGGACACTCGCCGTAGCAAGCGAATTGGTAATCACACTGTTGGCACTGCTTGGTTAGCGAGCGAGTCTTGGCAAAGCCAAACTTTTGCTGCTCAGGACCATACGCCAAGGTGTCTAATTTTTCGTGGTGGATGTTGCCAATCTTGTATTCTGGATAAACGTAGTGGTCACAAGCAAAAACATCACCGTTTGGCTCCATTGCCAAGCCTTTGCCGCAAATCTCGCCCAGTGTACAAAGTGGGTTTTTACGTCCCATCCAAGTCTCTACACTTGCTTCGAAGTACTGGACAAACACCTTTCCAATGTCGTGTTGAATCCACTCATCAAAAATTGCGATAAGGAAGTTACCCCACGCCTCATCTGCCACACACCATGGCTCAACCACAGAGTCTTTGTGACCAGGAATAAGACGCTTGTCGCCTTGTTTCAGCTGTTCTTGCGGCTCCCATGTTTGAGGTGCGGTAGTACGGAAGGTTTTCTGTTCTACGATGGGAATAAACTGCATTTGCGGAGAACGGACTTCATCACGCAGGAATCGGTATACCTCAAGAGGATTGCGGCTAGTTAGGTTGTTGACACAAGTCAGCGTGGCGAACTTCACTTCGTGTTTGTGCAACAGTTCAACAGCCTTCATCACTTGGTTAAAGGTACCACGACCTGCGCGGTTGGTTCGGTAAGCGTTGTGCATCATTTCTGGCCCGTCGATACTCAAACCGACCAAGAAGTTATTTGCTTTTAAAAATGCACACCAATCATCGTTGAGCAACGTACCGTTGGTTTGCAAATCGTTTGAAATGACCACGCCTTCAGGCTTGTACTTAGATTGAAACTCAACAATCTTTTTAAAGTAATCCAAGCCCAACATCGTTGGTTCACCACCCTGCCAAGAGAAGATGATTTCCGGCGTGTTCTGTCCTTCAATGTACTGACGAATATAGGTTTCTAACGTCTCTTCATCCATCACAGGCGTGCAGCCTTTTTTGTACTCAAGTAAGTCCTGTTTGCTGAGGTAATAGCAGTAAGTGCAATCAATGTTACAAGCTGCCCCAATAGGCTTTGCCATGACATGCAAACGCTTAGAGGCTTTACCGTTGAACTGAGGACCTTGAGTAATGTGCATACGTCACCTTTTTCGTTATGAAATGCAGCTGAGAACGCTCATAAGCCTGCCATTCTCACCTTGATGACCTAATCATAAATCCCATTAATACAAGAGGCTTGTTATACCGTTTATAACCTTTTTTCATAGCGTTTATTGCTAATATTTATCGTGACTTTTTTGGCGAGAAACTATTGATGAAATCATTTAAAAGCAAATCGTTAACCGCACTTTCCATTCTATCATTCAGCGTATTAATGAGTGGTTGTGCGACTCAATCACCGCACCCTATCGCGCTCAACATTGATCAAGACATGGTGTTAGTTGAAGGCGGTTCATTTGTCATGGGATCGGACAGCGACTCCGCCAAGAAGGCAGAAACCCCAGCACGCGAAGTAAAGGTAGACGGCTTCTACATTTCCAAATTCGAGGTCACTCAAGAATTATTCGAATCTGTCATGGGTTCTTCAATGAGCTACTTCCAAGGTGCAAACATCCCAGTTAACAACTTGAGCTGGCAGCAGGCGAATTACTTCATCGAGAAGTTGAACGAACTGACTGGTGAAAACTACCGCTTACCGACAGAAGCGGAATGGGAGTTTGCCGCAAAAGGTGGTAACAAGAGCCAAGGTTTCACTTACGCAGGCTCAAACAACATTGCTGATGTGGCGTGGTACGTCGATAACTCTAAAAACCAAGCTCACCCAGTTGGTCAAAAGCAACCCAATGAGCTTGGTCTGTATGACATGACAGGCAACGTTGGTGAGTTCGTTATTGATGCTTATGACGACACCTTCTACCGATTTGGCCCAACCGAGAATCCGAACAACGCTAAAGACGAAAAAGCAGGCCTAGCACACAAGTCCGTACGAGGCGGCAGCTTTGCCTATGATTCTGATGAATCAGAGAATTTCCGTCGAGACTTCGCTAGCCAGTCTATAATTATGTCGGACATGGGACTTCGCCTTGCTAAAGATGCTGATTAAGCACGATTACGCATGAGAAGCGACGTTACTGCCCCTTTACGCATTCTTACCAATTAACACGTCTCTTGGTTAGGGAAATGGTTAGGGAAAGAGGCTAGATCCACGTTGTTCTCATTTAACCTCAAATGTATACAAACAATACATTCAAACTTAGGTAAATAATAATATGAAGAAACACATCTGTGCCCTTGCAGTCTTATCTGGTTTATCATTCTCAGCGATGGCTTTAGATTGCGATCCAAACTTACTACCTTCTTGGAAAGATGGCGCAAGTAAATCTGCGATTGTTAACTATGTTGATCAATCTACTGATGCTTCGAAAAAAACCTTCATTGCAGAACAAGACCGCATCGCGGTGTTCGACAATGACGGTACGTTATGGTCAGAAAAACCGTTTTACTTCCAACTGGCGTATGCGCTAGACGAAGTGAAACTGATGGCAAAAGTCCACCCAGAGTGGAAGACACAAGAACCGTTTAAATCTGTACTGAATGACGATATTGAAGGCGTCTTCAAAGGCGGTGAAAAAGCGCTACTAGAGATCGTCAAGGTCACTCATAGTGGTATGACGGTAGAGGAATATCAGCAAAAAGTCGCCGATTGGCTGAAAGTCGCGAAAGATCCACGCTTTGGCAAAGCTTATACCGAACTTACATACAAACCAATGCGCGAAATGGTGACCTACCTGCAAGAGCATGGTTTTAAGACTTACATAGTATCTGGTGGCGGCGTGGACTTCATGCGAGTTTGGGCACCAGAGGTCTACGGCATTCCTGCAGAGCAAATCATTGGTAGCGCACTAAAATACAAGTACGATTACAACGACGGTAAACCAACCGTGACTAAGTTAGGTGAAATCCTTACGATCGATGACAAAGCCGGGAAAGTGGAAAACATTCAACACATCATCGGTAAGAAACCTGTTCTCGCGATTGGTAACTCAGACGGTGACCACGCGATGATGCAGTGGGCAACCAGTCAACCAAACTCGATGGCGATGATCGTTCATCACACCGATGAAGACCGCGAGTGGAAATACGACCGAAAATCCAGCGTCGGTCACTTAGATAAAGCAATGGATGAAGCCAATCAACGCGATAATTGGCATCTTATTGACATGAAAAACGAATGGTGCACCGTCTACTAACACCATTACCACTTCTTTAAAGCTCCCCTTCTCGGGGAGTTTTTTTATTCATTTTCAAACGTTAGTCTTTTCTTCACGAACACTTCACGACTCTTCACACACAATGCCTCTCATCAAAACGAAGAGGTAAAAACAGAATGAAAAAAGCAGTCCTGACGACTCTAGCAGCAAGCTCATTTTCGGTAGCAGCAGCACCTTATGTGGGTTTAGAGTATGGATTCGGCACCACCGACCACGATTTTGAAACATCTTTTGAAGCTGACGGTGTGAATCTAAACCCTGAATTGGAAGACGGTATTTATGGTGGCTTTGTTGGCTACTCGATCAACGACTCTTGGGCAGTAGAACTGGGTTACAGCCAATTTGAACTGGACGATAGTCGTTCAAAAAACTTAGGCATCGAGAACGTTGATGGTAAAGACTACCACCGTGAAATGGAATGGGATTCATCCATCAAGGCAAAACAAATCACTCTTGCTCCTGTGTTTAGCTACGCATTAAACGACAAATGGACCACCAAAGTGAAAGCAGGCCTGAGCTACACACAATACGAATCTAAAGCAGGTAAGTATGAAGAGCACGAACTGGTTTCAAATGACGATGTGGAAATGAGCAAAACACTTTTCCACAACACAGAAAAGAATAACGAGTTGGGTGCCGTATTCTCTGTTGGTGCTGAATACAAGATCTTCCCTCAGTTGACCATCGGTGCTAACGCAAAATACCAACTTGATAGCTACGCAAACACAGCATCAATCAACGTAAGCTCTACATACTACTTCTAAATTAGGAAGCCATAAGCATGAAAAAACTGATTATTACGACAACATTAGCTCTAATTTCTGGCTCTGCATTGGCTGCCTTCAACGGTCCTGAAACGGCAGCAATCAATACAGTAAAAGAAGCTCAGAAAGCATCTGACGATAGTTATGTACTGTTAACAGGTAGCATCGTTCAATCACTTGGGAATGAAACTTATCTGTTTAAAGATAATACAGGCCAAATTCAAGTTGAAATCGATAATGAAGATTGGATGGGGCAAGACGTATCACCGCAAGACCGCGTTGCGATTCGTGGCGAAGTAGACTCCGACTGGACAACAACACAAATTGACGTTGATACCATTCAAAAGCTCTAACTTTACTGTCAATAAGCTGAAAGCCACCACGCTAGTGGCTTTCATTTTGTGGATTTAATGCTCTACTAAGCATGGGCAGTGAGGCGGGAGCACCAAACGTATACTTTGGGGTTGAACCTCAAAACGGATCTTCTTGGAGCGATAAGGCTCACCATCAAGGTTTAAAGGCAGCGTTTTCGGAAAATCGATTTCCAACCAACTTGCTTGCGTATGTTTTACAAACTCCCCTGTCTCGGTTGGCTTCTGAATTTCTTCAATAACCTGAGGCAACTCATGGGGTAGAAAAGGATGTACCAAGGTAATGTCCATTAATCCATCATCAATCAACGCATTTGGTGCCAGCTCTTGTCCTCCACCAGCTAGGCGGCAATTACAAAATGCTCCTACCAAGATTTCCCCTTGGTAGCTACCTTGCGCAATGGTGAGCGAACCATCGTAAGGTTTAAACCCTAGCGCTTTCACCAGTCCTGTTAATGTATATGCACCACCACCAAGAAAGTTCTTTAGCTCAACGGGAGTTTCTGCGGTAATTTCTGCACCAAAACCTGCTGCTGCAATATTCATGAAGTAACGATCATTAGCTTGAACACTGTCAACCGCAACGGCGTCACCATTGACAGCAAGTTCGATAGCTTCTCGAATGGTAGTTGGGATTTTCGTAGCAGTAGCAAAATCATTTGCCGTTCCCATTGGGATAATGGCCAATTCTGGTCGAACATTTACTTCAATTTGGTTTAGCGCTGTTACCGCTTCGTTGACAGTGCCATCGCCACCTGCGACAACAATACGTTTAATGCCTTCATTAACCGCTTCTTTAACTAAGCGTTCCATATCCGCAGATTCCCAAGTGACCCGAACTTGCAGATCCACACCTTGCTCTCGCATTCGCATGATCTCACTGCGAAGCTCCGGTGTTCCGGCCTTCTTACCGTTTAGAATTGCGCGTATTGCTTTCATACTCTTCCCTACCTAGTATTCGATTACCTTACCAGCTTTTTTGAGCTGAGTTCTCAACCATTGATGAGCACTTTCATTGTTGCGGCTCGAGTGCCAAATCGCACATAAATCGTGAATTTTGTCACTAAAAGGAAGTGGTACCGCCTTAATGTTATAAGTTTTAGAGAAGTGCTTTATCGTTGACAGCGGTAACATCCCAATATATTCAGAGCCATCAATAACAGGTAGCATCTCCATCGCGCCAGACGCACGATATACGATGTTGCGCTTAGCTAGGTCTTCGATATCTTCTTCACTCATCAGGCTCTTGCGTGCATGCCAACGCGAGACCACAACATGCTCCTCTGCCAAGAATTGCTCGACAGAACAGGTGTCATGAATGCGAGGATGGTCTGCACTGCACACCACCATCAAACGCTCAGAAAATACTGGTTCCATCTTGAGAACGGTGCGTCCTCGTGGTGGCATATCAATGATTAAGTCGTACCTTTGCAAACGAAGATCGCTTTCATAATCTTCAGTAAATAAGGGATGCACTTCCAACCCGATATTTGGTGCGCTCTTGCGGATTTGACGTAGCAGTTGAGGCATCAACTCATAGCTGGCCACCGAGACACAAGCAATCGAAAATATACGATTAGACACTTTAGGATCGAAGCTACTAGATGCGGATAAAGTAGACGTAAAGTTTTTCAGCGCTGCGACCATTGCCGGATAGATATCTATTGCAAAACTGGTTGGCTCTACGCCCGATGTGCTGCGGTGAAACAGTGGTTCGTCATAGATATCACGCAAACGAGCGAGTGCTTTGCTCACCGCAGGTTGGCTGATATCAAGACGAGCAGCAGCCCTAGACAGGTTCTGCTCTTCATAAATCGCCACGAAAATGGGGATAAGGTTTAAGTCGGTGCTCTTCATTTTGCAAACATAAAACAGGACATGACCTTATTTTAGCTAACAGTATGATAGTTAACGACTCAGAACACCAGATTTGAGCGTCTATGCATGTTTTCGCGAGTTTTAACCTCGCATTGACGAAGAACATTCTGAAAATCGCTCAGGATTTTCCTAGGTAAGGGCTCAAGAATGCACTCGCCTCTTCACCGCACAAGCCGACTTCTACTTCAACGCCACCTTCTTTTAGGATTTCGATACCAAGACCGGCGTTACGAGGGTCAGGATCGAGCATAGCAACCACCACTTTTTTGATGCCGCAAGTCACTAAGGTTTTAGCGCAAGCTGGCGTGCGACCAACAAATGAACATGGCTCTAGTGTTACGTACGCGGTGACGTCACTTAGATCACCGTTGTATGCGTTTAGGGCTTCCACTTCTGCATGATTACCACCAATCGCTTGTGTGTGCCCTTCCGATACGATTTGACCATCTTTCACTAACACACAACCAACAGGTGGATTTGGCTGGCAAGCAGGGAGTGCGTTCCGTGATACTTCCAAGGCACGGAGCATAAATTTTTGATTCATTTGATATGATTCTCGAGAGTCTGTACTTAGGTGGTCGATTTTATCGCTGGCATATTATCTCTTCCATAAAAATCTATACATAAGTAACCTTAAGGTGCTTCGCTCTTTGACAATGACTTGATTTGTTGGCGCACGCAGATTTAAAGCTCTAGTGGATCTACATCAACTATCGGCAACAAAATATACAAGACCCACAATATTAGCAACGAGTACCCAGCCACTGATTTTAGCTTTTAGAGGCTATCTTTTTCGCATGTTCCTGCTCCGTAGCTCATCAAGTTGCGGCAAAGCCTTAGGTATGGCCCACTTAAAGCGTTTTGGCTTCAGCGCTTGAATCCCTTTCCAAAGCGCATTCATCAAGCTTGCGTCCTCCTGCCCCTCTTGTAGGCGCTGTGAACGCTTCTGCCAAACGTCAGTGTTACTGGCTTTACTCATTTCAAGGCCACCCGTGTTGCTTCTCAGCTGCTTATACAAGCTTGCCCTAGCAGCGCCCCATCGATTCGTTTTCACCATTCGTTTGAACACTAACCATGGCGGCGTAGGACGAGAACGATAATAACGGTGAATGCTCAAGGCGGCGATAACGAGAACAAATAGCGTCACTGCGCTGCCAATCAACCAGCCAGAGTAAGCTCTAACAAACGATTTGAATGTATGCTTGGCTTTGAAGGTCTTACCCTCAATCACTACCGTTTCCAGCTTTTTACTCTTGCTATTCCACCATTGGAACTTGTGTTCAGGTAAGGTGAACTCACCGCCCTGTTGGATCACATACACGCTTTCTTCTATACGACTTGATTGGTAATCGCCACGTGTTTGCTTATCGTCTAAGCGGTTTGGTTGAGGATACGCTTGATAGCTGGCAGTAGAATCATTGGATAACAAGTCTGGAAGCAACACTGACAAACTGTCTTGTGCATTGATCGTTATGGTGCGAGTGATCGCATCGCCGACTTTCAGCTCATCGTTAGACGTTGTCCATTTCTGATCCACACTCACCTTAGTCGCGGTAAACCATGCAGAGTCATCACTTAGCAACCCAGAAGGCATAGACGCGTCGAACTTAATTGGCTGCGTATAAAGTGTACCAGCCACTTTCGAGCCATCAGGCGCAGAGACTTGCACACCAATGGCGACCGGTGGAATTACAAATGGCCCCGAGACTTGCGGATACAAAGTTATTTCCCAACGCTGACGAGACCACGTTTGTCCTCCTTTTCGCTCGGTATAGTTGGTTGCTAATTGGTTACGCTGCTTCGCAATCACGTTAGGGATTTCTACGCTGCCAATACGTGTACCACCAGTGAACCAACGAGGCGTTGCGACTTCGATATACAAGATCACCTGCTCATTCACACTGAACTTAGGTGCTTCTTTCGTATCTGTCCCCTGCTTGCCAACCCATGCTAACAATTCAATATTATCGCTGCGCTGCAAGTCTTGAATATCTTGTGCGTTCGCCAAACCAGTAAAAAACAAAGCGAACACCATCAAGAGAGTGCTCAGACGCCCAATCATAGAGTCAGCGCCAAGTTTGAATGCATTCATCATTGTGCTTGCTCCTCTTCTTGTTGTAGTTGCGGCTGTGTCTTCGGCTCCGTTTTCACAGGTTCACGCAGTTGAATTTGGAACTTAGCACGTAAAAAGTACTTTGGATCGGCCTCTACGCGTTTTAACCACTTATCCGCCAGTTCTTGGCTGCCAAGGATTTCGTTCGCATTGAGTTTCTCTTTCAGCATTAATTCAGCAGCGGTTTTTTCGTCTGCCCCATCTGCCGTTTGCGGGTTGTCACCCAGTTCAAACGACTCTTCGGGTCCATCTGTTGTCCCAGCCTGACTTTCACTGGTGCGGTTAATCTCTTCGACAATGCCACCAATGACTTTTAGGTTGTACTCGACGTCTGGTCGCAATTGCTCACTCAAGGTGTCTTTGTCTGCCAGTATTTGCAACAAATTACGCGCGGCCAAGTACTCACGTTGACGCGCCAACGCACTCGCAGCGTTGTACAAGCCATAGTCTTTTACCGCATCTGATGGATCGTTTTGCATCTCCAAGAAAGCGGTATGAGCCAGTTTGTATTCGCCTGCGTAATAATAAGCTGTCCCTTTACGCAACGGATCCGTAAAGTGCTTTGCTGCCTCAAGGTATTCGTTTTTGTTGAAAAAACGTTGCCCTTGTTGATTTGGGGTGAGCCATAAATCCCACCACCATTGAGACGCTTTATCCCAGACGGTTACCTCTTGCACCACTTCAGGCTTATCCGCTTTGAGCGAGACGGTTTCCGCCATGGCTTTTGGCGTCATAAACAAAGACGTTGATACCATAGCCACCACACACCATTGCACTAGCCAGCCTTTGCGAAACCAAAGCATCATAATGAGCGCAATTGGGAACAGCAGTTGATAGCCCATATCTTTCCAAGGCATGGATGATTCACCATTGAGTTGCATGTTTCGCTCAACAAAACGATTCAGCTTCTCTATGTCACCATTGTCTACCGTCACTTCCACAAGGCGTCCACCCGTCGCGCTGGCAAGATTATTTAACGAGTCCAAGTCGACCGGGTTGTTAGAAACAATGTCCGAGTTACCCGCTGCCAAGATAAGCAATTGATAAGGCTTGTCTGCAAAGTAGTTTTTGTAAGCGGTAATGGTTGCGGGGTTCACGCCATCCGTAACCAACAGAACCGTAGAACCCGGTTGGCCTTGTAATTGTTGGTCAATCAAAGGCAACGCCGTTTCAGCAAGTTTACCTTCAACTGGCATGATTTCTGGTGTTATCGCCGCTAGAAACGGTTCGAATACTTTGCTGTCCTGCGTCACAGGCATCGCGACATGAGCAGAACCCGCATAGACAACCAACCCAGTGCTGCCACCTTTTCGTGCAGCCAAGAGGTCACGGATCTTTTGCTTAGAGCGTTCCAAACGGCTTGGCGGAAGGTCTTTTTGCAACATTGAATCGTTGTTATCCAACACCACCAGCATGGTGGCTTTATCCTCGCCAAATGGAGAAGCTTTGCGCTCCCACGAAGGTCCAGCACAGATGACGATGGCAATTGCCACTATCACCATAAGTAGCTTGAGCGGCAGTTGCTTTCGCCAACCATAATCGCCAATCGTTAAGGCTTTACGTAAATGCTCAGGAAGAATGTCTTTCCAACTTGGTTTGGCTTCTTCTCGCCACCTTAACCAAAGCAAAAGAAACATTGGGATGAACGCCAATAGCCACATTGGACGAATGAAATGGAACTGTGTGACAAACTGTTCTAGCCCCATGCTAGAGAAAGGAGAATCAAACATGGCGCTCTCCTTCTACGTTGTCTGTTTGTGCAGAACCTTCACTGCTCACTGATAGTCGACGACGCTTAAATGTTGCCAACGAGAACGCGGTTAGGTACATCGCAACCACCAAAGCCATTAAGTAATGATGCAAGCTTTGCTTAGGGCGGTAAGTGGTACTTTCATAAAGCTGTGGCTCTAACTTACCAATCTCATCATAGGCTTTAGCAAGTTCGTCACGGTTGAGCGCTTCAAACGCCTCACCACCGGATTCTTTGGCAATACGTTTGATCGTATTCATATCTAGCGCAGTTTCACCCACGGTTTGTGGGTCACCCATAGCAATCACGTGAATACGCACATCTTTGGCTTTTGCTACTTTCGCTGCATCAATCGGCTCAACGAAGCTTCCGGTATCATTACCATCTGTCAGAACAATGGCGACTTTCTCTTTGCTCTCTTCTACGTCGGTACGCGACTTTTCACTTTGCTCAAATACCTTAATCGCCAAACCAATCGCATCACCTAAGTGAGTGCTTTGCCCTGCCATCGCCACATCCGTTTGGTTAAGCAGCTCTAGCCACACTTTTTGATCGGGCGTGAATGGCGTTTGCACAAATGCCGCATCGCCGAACAAGATCAAACCTAAGCGGTCACCTTTGCGCGTTTTGGCAAAGTCACTCAATACTTCTTTGGCTGCATCGAGACGAGAGATCTTTTCACCGGTTTTAGATGTGAAGTCTTGCTCTGCCATTGAGCCTGACAAATCGACGACGACCATAACATCGCGCCCTAAGCTTTCACGCACCTGTGGCTCGCCAAGCACTGTCGGCTTTGCCATTGCGGTCACGACCAAAAGCCAAGAAATGATAAGCGTCGCGCGCTGCCACCAGCTAGGAGTAAGTTGGCTTGCGCCTTCTGATGGGGTTTCACCAATCGCGTCCACAAGCTGACTAAAGAACGGCACTTTGATGGCCATTTGTTTGGTGCGGTAAGCAGGGACGAGAAAATACACCACCAAAGGCAGCGGCAAGATGATGAACCAAAGCGGATGCTCAAATTCAAAACTGCTCATGCCAAGCCATGAGGCAAGAAGATCACCCATGGCGACCTCCTTTTAATGCCCGCGCTTTGTAGGCAAGCGTGCGATTTTCAATGTTGTGAGCGTTCTCGTCGTGCTCTTTCACCCACTCAGTTGCGCGTTCAAGAAGTTGTAAACGCTCTGTTTTTTCCAGTTCAATACTTGGGTCAACGATACTTTGCAGCCATCGCTTCGAGGCTTCGTCATCAAACATTTTATGCTTGGGGTTAAGCTCATCTAACTTGCGCAGGAACGCGCTATCAAACAAGCGAGCATAAGAGCTATCAAGATGAATCAATACAATTTTCAGAATCGAGAACAGTGCCTTAGGCATGCTCGCGTCACCTGGATTCAAGCGAGAAATGGCTTCAATGGCTTCTTTACGATAGCGATTATCCCACCAATGGTGTGCCAGTCGGTAGCCCAAATACATAAGTACAATCGCACCAACGACGGCAAGGATCTTCCAACCAATGGTTTGTGGTACCCAGCTTACGCTTTCTGGCACCGCGACGTCATGCAGATCACGCAGAATATACGTGCTTGGAGGCGTGTGTAAGTCAATCATTTATCGGCCTCCAACGAGTTTTTGGAATTGAGTAATGTGGTCACCTGTTGTATCGATTTCGATATGAGGCAGCTTTTTGATTGCCATGAGTTGTGCCAGTGATTGACGTTGTAACTGAGCTTTCTCAACCAAACTGGCACTGGCGGCATCGACTTTGGCTTTGCTGTCTAAGTTGAGCTGGTAACGACCATCACCAATCACCCATTTTACTTTTGCCAAATCTTGAGGAAGCGACTGCTCTAAAGGGTCGCTCACCATCACCGCGAGAACATCGTTGTGTTGTTGAAGCTGCTTAAGGTGATCTAGGTGGTGCTCTTCGCAATCACGCCAATCACTAATAAAAATCAATGTGGATTGTTTTAGCTTCATCCGTTTAATGAGCTCAATCCATTTACTGAACGTCACTTTGTCTGAATCCAACGAATCCACATTTAAGCGCTGGTTGGCTTTAGAGAGTCGTTTCAGTTGAGCGAGTAAATCGTTTTGCGAGCGCTGAGCTTTGCTGTGATATAGAACAGAGTCAGAGGCGATAACCAACCCGACTCGGTCACCGTCTTTCAATACTCGCCAACCACACATAGCCGCGACTTCAGCAGCGACCACTGATTTCATGACCTCGGTTGAGGCAAAAAACATCGCACTGCGCTGGTCTACACAGACAATCACATTGCGGTCTTTTTCTTCGGTGTAACTGCGCACATGAGGCTTGCCCGTGCGCATAGTGACTTTCCAATCTAGGTTTCGGATGTCGTCCCCTAGCTGGTAGTGACGCAGTTCTTCAAAATTCAAACCACGTCCGCGAAATAATGAGTTATGACGACCAGAAAGCACACTGCCCGCTTTTAAGTGAGGCAGTAAGCTGAAGGATTCAGCTTGCGCTTGTAAACGTACTAAGCGTGAGTAATCGCAATACAAGCGAGGGTCTAGCCCTTGGGATTGAGGAGCAAGCGTTGGCTTTGCCATAGTCCCTCCTGTTTATCCGATTTCTACACAATCAAGCAACTCTTGCACCACTCGCTGGTGATCGACACCATCGGCAAGTGCATCATAAGAAAGTGAGAATCGGTGTCCAAGTACCGATGGCACCATCGCACGTACGTCATCAGGCGTTACATAGTCACGCCCTTGTAGCCACGCGTAAGCACGGGCACATTTGTCCAACGAAATGGATGCACGAGGACTTGAGCCGATTTCGATCCATTTTTGTAGTTGGGAATCCGCGTAGCGCTCCGGTTTACGCGTCGCCATGACAAGTGCCACGATGTAGTTCTCGACCAAATCAGAGACAGTGATGCTTGGTAACTGGCGTCGCGCTTCAATCACAAGCTCTGGCTCAATGTGTTTTGGTGTCACTAATTCACTACTGGTTTCTGAACCCAACTCTTCGCTGCGCACCAAACGAATAATGTCACGTTCAGCTTCATCTTCTGGGTAGTCGACGGTCACTTTCATGATAAAGCGGTCCATCTGCGCTTCTGGCAAAGGGTAAGTACCCTCTTGTTCAACTGGGTTTTGCGTTGCAAGCACCATGAACAACTCTGGCAAGACGTGCGTCTTATCACCCACTGTGATCGTACCTTCTGCCATCGCTTCTAACAGTGCAGCTTGTACTTTTGCTGGCGCACGGTTTACCTCGTCCGCCAACACAATACTGTTGAAGATTGGACCAGGTTGAAAATGGAGCTGAGGCTTACCATCCAACTCTTGGTACACTTCGGTACCCGTAACGTCAGAAGGTAATAAGTCGGGGGTAAACTGAATACGACCAAAGCTGGTGTTAAGTAGGTTCGCAAGCGACTTCACCGAGCGCGTTTTTGCCGTCCCCGGTAAACCTTCTAAAAGTACGTGACCATTGGTCAGTAACCCTATCACCAAAGCCTGAACCACATGGCTTTGTCCAATGACGCTTTTTTCTGTCTGTTCGATTAATTCATTAATGGCTTGTTGTGCGTGGTTCATAGTCTACCTATTATGTTTTCGGGAGCCTGAGCGTTGAAAGTTGAGTATAAGACTGAAAGTAATAACTAAAGGTTATATTCGCTATATTCACCTGAGTTGTAAGACTTTATTAACGTAGATATACCAACCAAAATTGGCAGCGAATGGTCAAAGAACATTTTGATTCCAGAACATAAGTAGTTTAGACCAGCCTCACCATTCGGCGTGGTAAGTAGCCGATTTTTAGGGCATTCTCCCCAGCAATATTGCAAATATGGGCATTCAACACAGTATTGAGGTAAAGACGATTTTTTCGCCATGCCGAAACTGTATTGACGAGTTGAGATTGCAATCTCATTCAGAGAGCGGTCATGAATGTTAGCCAGTTGGTATTCTGGATAAACGTAATGGTCACAGCTAAACACATCACCATTATGTTCAATCGCCAGCCCTTTACCGCAGAACTCTGCGCTAACACATAATTGCGAAGGCATTCCCATCACTTGTGCGACAGCAGTTTCGAAAAGGTTGACTAAAACTCTGCCCAAATCGTTATTCACCCACTCTTCAAATACGGCAATCAGGAACTTGCCCCACTCTTCTGCATCGACTGACCACTCCGTGACAACCGACATCAAATGTCCCGGCTTCGCTAATCCACTGCCGAGTTTTGGCGACATATTTTCTTTCCAGAAATGTGGAGCAGTTTGAGTAAAAGATCGAGGTTCAACACAAGGTGTAAATTGGATGTAAGTGACACCGATTTCTTGAGTGAGAAAACGGTACACTTCGAGCGGATATTTGGCGTTAAAGCGGTTTACTGTCACCAGAGCATTGAATGACACCTTATGACGCTTCATCAGTTCAACAGCTTGCATCACGCGTTGAAACGTCGGTTTGCCACTTCGGGTTCGACGGAATTTGTCGTGGATAAATTCAGGACCATCTATCGATAGACCAACCAAAAATCCATGGTCATGCAGAAACTGACACCAAGCCTCGTTTAACAACAAGCCGTTCGTTTGAAGGTCGTTTTCGATGCGAACGCCCGGCTTAGCGTATTTGTTCTGCAGTTCAACAATCTTTTTGAAGTAATCCAATCCCAACAGTGTTGGCTCACCACCCTGCCAAGAAAACACAACCTCGTCACCATCTTGGCTTTCGATATAGCTCTTTATGAATGCCTCAAGTGTTGCATCATCCATTTTTGGCTGAGTACCTTGATTGAGTAATTCATCTTTGTGTAGATAAAAACAGTACTGACAATCGATGTTGCATTTCGCCCCGCCCGGTTTCGCCATCACGTGAAAACGTCGTTCGACTTTATCACTATTAGATGCAAACGCCGTTTTGAGAGGAGTTAATGCCATTTGAGTAGTATGAATGTGAGTTTGTTTTTTCATAAAGAACGCTCTCGAAAGCAGAAGAAAGTCAGCGCCCGAGTTGGGCGCTGTATTTAAGGACAATAACTAGGGCCTATCGACCTAAGGACAAAACGTTATTTCGGAACAAACGAGCCCGGAGCCATGCGCGGCGGGTACTCTTTGAACGTTTCCATGACCTTTTTTACTTTTTCAACCGCAGGCATCATCAAGAATGAACGTTCGTACATCCAACGGTCGTACCCCATACCAGTATCGCCACGCTCAAATGGGTCGATACTCAAATCATAGATTTGTGGAACACGTAGCTTGGTAAATGGTTTCTTCCAGATATCCAAACCAGTTTCGTTTTCTTGAATCAAGAAGTGATATTTGTATTTTCCGTAGCGTAAAGCCAGCAAATCACCGTCGTCACTCCAGTAAACAAATTCGTTACGAGCAGACTTGTCCGTTTTACCCGTTAGGTATGGCAGTTGGTTGTAACCGTCTAAGTGAACCTTGTAGTTCATATCGCCCACTTTCTTGCCTTTGAGTAGCTCTTCTTTGACGTTGCTGTTGCCCGCAGCTGCCACCAAGGTTGGTAAGAAATCTTCCAGAGACACAATGCCGTTAAGCGTCGTACCCGCTTGGATATGACCCGGCCACTTGATCACTGCAGGAACGCGGAAGCCACCTTCCCAACCCGTGTTTTTCTCACTGCGGAATGGCGTCATACCCGCGTCCGGCCATAAGTTGATCATTGGGCCATTATCTGTGGTGTAGACAATGATGGTGTTGTCATCAACACCAAGCTCTTTAATCTTATTGAGCAAGTGACCAATCTGGTCGTCATGTTGCTTCACACCATCGGCGTAGAAGCCAGCGCCAGTTTTACCTTTGTATTCGTCTGGAACGTGCGTGAAGTTGTGCATGCGCGTGGTGTTAAACCACGTAAAGAACGGTTTGTCGGCTTTGACTTGTTTCTCGATAAACGTCTCAGCCTCATCTAGGAACTCATCATCAACCGTTTCCATGCGTTTGCGGGTCAATGGACCTGTGTCTTCAATCTTGCCATCCGCATAAGAGTGGATCACACCACGAGGGCCGAACTTCTTCTTAAATTCAGGATCTTGTGGGTAGTCTACGTTCTCCGGCTCTTCTTCCGCATTTAAGTGATAAAGGTTACCGAAGAATTCGTCGAAACCGTGGTTGGTCGGCAAGTGTTCATCACGGTCACCAAGGTGGTTTTTACCAAATTGACCCGTTGCATAACCGAGGTCACGTAACAATGTTGCGATAGTTGGATCTTTCTCAGAAATCCCCTCTTTCGCTCCCGGCAAACCGACTTTAGACAAGCCAGTACGCTTTGGCATTTGTCCCGTAATGAAAGCCGAACGACCTGCTGTTGAGCTTTGCTGAGCGTAGAAGTTGGTAAACTTAGCACCGTCTCTCGCAATACTATCAATGTTTGGCGTGCTGTAAGCCAACATACCGTCGTTGTAAGCACTTAGGTTCCAGTAACCGACATCGTCACCAAAGATAACGAGAATGTTGGGCTGTTCTGCTGAATAAGCGGTCGCTGATGCCGCTCCAATCGCAAGGGTGCAGGCGTTTAATACTAACTTCTTGCCGCGTTTTTTATCGTGGTTTGCCATAAAAGAGCTCCATAAATCCGTTGCTGCTAATCTTGGGGAGGAATCAGACACCAAGATTTGATTAAGATAAAACTTGTCATTTGACGGATAAATAGAGTTCAGATACGTTAATGCATAAATTCAGTTTATGGATAAGAAGATGGACTTAAACTTGATTCAAACTTTTTTGGTGGTTGCAGAGTACCAATCATACACCAAAGCAGCAGACCATTTAGGTGTTACACAGCCTGCTGTTAGCGCCTCAATAAAGCGACTAGAGCAAGTGGTAGGCAAGCAGCTGTTTGTGAAACAAGGTAGAGGCATTGCACCAACCTCAACTGCCTATCAATTGATGCCACAGTTTCGCCAAGCAGTAAGTATTGTCGACAATGCCATTTCTGAACGCACCTCTTTTCAAGTTTGTTGCTCAGAAACCTTACTCCACAGCTTAAATCCGATTGAGAACGTGGTGTTCCACGAATCTCCACCGGAAAAATACTTACTTTTTGAACAGATTCGTCAACAAAAAATGGACTTGGTGATTGATACCATCATCACCAAAGACTCAGCTTTCGTGATAGAAACGGCTTACGACGAAGCCGCTATGGTGATATGTCGCCAAAGCCACCCTAGGATTCAAGGTTCGCTCAGCAAAGAAGCCTTCTATCATGAGAATCACTGCATGTTTTCAGGCAAGTGGAATAACACATCAGGTTTTGAACAGTTGGCAAAAGAGCCAATTCAGGAGCGAAATGTCGAGATCGTGACGTCATCATTAGCAGGTATGGCAATGTATGTAGCGCAACGTGATTGCCTCGGTGTGGTATCACGCTCATTTGCGATGAAATGGAGCAAAGCACTTAAATTACAAGTGCTTGATTGTCCGATAGAGATAGAGCGTATTCCTTATAAATTTGTCTACCATAAGCGCGACGAGCACAACCCTGCTCATCAACGCTTAAGGGAACAAATTAAGCATCAGTTAGAGTCTACTTATCCAGCACCTATTGATTTATAGAGGTTCTCAAGCGTTGAACAACCTCCGCTGGTACCACTTCCGCAAGCTGCTTAACACATTGCTCAAAAGCAAAAGCTACGGTCCCTTGTTTATAGTTGCGCGCTAACACTTCACACTCGGCGTACAAATGCTGCGGATTTCCACCCACTTGGTAAGCGGTGTTCAACGCTTTACTGGCCGCAAGCACGTCTGATTTCTCCAGAGCGAGCCCATACACATACCAATACTGCGGGTTGTGTTCTGCCGTTTCAGCCGCTTGTTTCAAATATTGGTTTGCCTTAGCGCCATCTCCAACACGAAGCCATGCCAAGCCTGCGCTGTAAGGCAATGCACTCGACTTAGGTTGCGCTTCCATCCCGGCCATCAGAGTTTCTAGTGTTTTTTTGTCGTTACCTTGTGCTCGGTATACATCCGCTAAGTTGGCGTAGCTGTTCTCAAAGTAAGGCTCTATTTCAATGGCTTTTTGGTAGGACGCAATGGCTTTGTCTGTTTCACCAAGATCTCGATAGACATTCGCGAGGTTGGTTCGCCCAAAGCCTCGATCCGCATTAAAACGCTGGATTTCCATATAGTCTTCCAGTGGTTGTCTGATCTTGTCGCGTTGCAGCGGATTCATTTCTGAAAAATAACGAACCAAAGCACCCGCTGCTTCAGCGCGAACGGACAACACTGAGTCATTTAGTAATGGTTCAAGAATTTGCCACCGGTCGCTAAATTCATAACCTGAAGAACCGACGATGGCACCTAAACGGATCATATCGCTGTCATGCTTTACTGCTCTCGCTAAGGAAACCAAAGTGTTCTTCCCGGTATTACCCCCCATTCGTTCCAAAGCTGAGGCACGAATAATATCGCTTAACGATGCGTCTTGAGCCGAATAGGCTAATGCATCGGGTGCACCGCGGTGACCAATAGAGTCGGCGTAAAATGCGACCGCAACGTGTTGTTGATTGCGGTATTTCGAATTCGGGAACCATTCGCCTATTTTCTTATCTGCCCACTGGTTGGTTTCGTCTTCATGGCATGATGTACAGACGTTTGGCGTATTGATGTGCTGACTCAGATCGGGACGCGGCACATGCCAACTGTGGTCACGACGTGGGTCAACTTGCATATAAGTCGTTTCCGGCATGTGACAAGTCGTGCATTGGGATGCCTCGGTATTTGCCTCATGGAAAGTGTGATTTTCCGGCATGTAGTCAGACGCAATATGGCACTGCGCGCAAACGGCTTCTTCAGGAATTTTTAACTCTGCGGTATGGGGGTCATGGCAGTTGGTACAGGTTATACCTTTCTCTGCCATAGCGGATTGCAAAAATGAACCGTAGACGTAATCTTCGTCATAAATCTGACCATCGTGATAATAGAGCTCTGGTGTGATTAAGCTAAGACGATATTTATCTAGGAACGAACCTTTTACATGATCTTCAGTTTCGTTGAGCTGCGTACGACGACTATGGCACTGCGCGCACGTTTGAACTTGGTGCGTCATCGCTATTTCTTTTGGCTGGAGCGTACTTTGCCCTTCTTCGTAGACCCACTCTTTTACTGCTTTACCTAAATCTCGGTCAAAACCATAGTGATTCGCTGGGGCGATGGTATTTCCAGATTTTTCCGCTTGTTTGGCAAGCTCTACATGTTCGCTGGCTGGACCATGGCACGCTTCACAACCCACATTGATCTCAGACCACGTGGTTGAATACGTATTGGTTTTGGCGTCGTAGTTCTTTTCTAGATTGGTTGAATGGCAATCGGCACACATGAAGTTCCAATTCTGGCCCGTATTGGTCCAGTAAAACTCATCTTTTGTTGTGGTGTCGGGATAGAGATGGAACCAGCGCTGTCCGCCCTCTTGCTTGGTTCTCGAATCCCAAACGAAAGGAATTAGCTGCACACGTCCGTCGTCGAATTCCACCATGTATTGTTGAAGCGGCTCCCACGCAAAGGTGTAGCTGATTTTGTAATCATGCCACTCACCATCAGGCCCTTGGATATTGACCCAATACTCTTCCCCTTTTCGATAGAAGCGATTTGGCTTCCCTTCAAAGGTGAATGTGTGGTCTTCAAAGTCACCGAGAACAGATTCTGCATCAGCGTGACGCATCGCCATATCGTGATGAGAACCTTGCCACGCTTCGGTTTCTTTCTTGTGGCAATCAATACACGCTTCACTACCAACGTAAGTAAGCGTTGAGGAATCGATTGATTTAGGTGTGTCCGTCCCTACTTGCTGCTCAACAAGAGGTTCTTGTGAAGAAAACGTTTCCTGTGCAAACAGAAAAAGACTGACGAGCGATGCAAGACCAATTAACATCTGCTTCCAACTTGCCCACTGAGTCATAAATGTCCTTGTGTGATTCCTTTTATTCTCTGTTCAAAGATAGAAGTGTTTTTTCTTTTTAGACAAGCAATTGCATCGGTTTTAAGGAAAACTGAAACAAGGCGCAAAAAAAGAGGCTCCGAAGAGCCCCAGTTGCAATCAATTCAATTCCAGTTACTTATTTGGATTCTCTTGTAATTTTTCCATTACTTGCTCAAGAGAAAAACTCGCAGCTTTCTGCCTTGGAGGATAATCTTTGAATGTTTCTAGGAACTTCCCAACATAAGCTTGCGCAGGTACTAGCATATAAGCACGGTCTAACATCCAGTCATAGTAGGTATTTGATGTAACATCTGCCACTTCATACGGGTCCATACGCAAATTGAAAATTTTTGGTACGCGAAGCTCAGTAAAAGGTTCTGCCCATATTCTTAGCGTCCCTTTCGCTCGCTGTTCCATGAACACAATCTTCCAGTTGTTATAGCGTAATGCTGTTAGATCGCCGTCATCAGAAAAATAGAATACTTCCTCACGCGGGCCCTTTTCCTCTTTACCCATCAAGTACGGCAAGAAGTTGTAGCCATCTAGGTGGACTTTGTAATTCGTTCCGTCAACAGAATACCCTTTCAACAGTTTACCTTTAACATCACTATCACCAGCTGCAGCAACTAGAGTCGGCATCCAGTCCATATGATGCATAATATCGTTAGAGACTGAACCAGCTTCAATTTTACCCGGCCAACGCACCATCGCTGGGACGCGGTATGCCCCCTCCCAATTGGTGTTCTTCTCACCACGGAATGGCGTTAAGCCTGCATCTGGCCAAGTGTTCATGTGAGGGCCATTGTCGGTGGAATAAAAGACTATTGTGTTGTCCTTAATACCTAGGTCATCAACTTTCTTGAGTAGCTCGCCAACTTGGTTGTCATGCTCAACCATAGCATCTGCATAATAACTGATCCCTGTCTTACCCAAGTTTTCTTCTTTCACGTGGGTACGGAAATGCATACGTGTTGCGTTCCACCACACGAAGAACGGTTTGTCTGCTTTCACCGCACGATCCATAAAATCAAGCGCCGCATCTAACGTTTCTGCATCAACCGTTTCCATTCGTTTTCGTGTTAATGGTCCCGTATCTTCAATTTTGCCATCGGCATAAGATTTGATGACGCCGCGAGGACCAAACTTCTTACGGAATTCAGGATCTTTCGGGTAATCCACATTCTCTGGTTCTTCCTCGGCGTTCAAGTGATAAAGGTTGCCAAAAAATTCGTCAAAGCCATGATTCGTCGGAAGATGTTCATCTTTATCACCTAAGTGATTCTTACCAAACTGACCAGTCATATAGCCCATAGGTTTGAGCAACTCAGCAATGGTGACGTCCTCTGCTTGCAAACCTAAATCCGCGCCAGGTAAACCGACTTTACTCAAACCTGTACGTAACACCGTTTGTCCGGTAATAAAGGTTGAACGCCCAGCAGTACACGATTGTTCACCATAATAGTCAGTAAACATCATGCCTTCTTTCGCAATGCTATCGATGTTAGGTGTTTTATATCCCATTAAACCAAAGGTATACGCACTCAAGTTGGATTGGCCAATGTCATCACCCCAGATGACAAGAATATTCGGTTTCTCTGCCGCGATACTGCTACTTGTCGCGCCAACAAATGCTGCGGCAAGAATCGCTAATCGGCGCTTCACGCCATAATTCGCTGTCATATAAACCTCTATCCGTATTAGAAAAGTACATCCTGCACACAAACATATAGTTCACAAAATAGACTATTGCGAATCCAATAGCATAAATAAACTTGGGCTAAAACTAAGGTCGATAGACACTCATTGCCAATAAGATTAACGTGACCCAAGTCTCGCTTCAGTTTTCCATACAAAGAGCAGGGTTTGAATATTAAACCTATAAAACAAAGAGTTACTTGCCTGCATAACTTATGGTTATAAACACTATAAAGCGACATTCTTCAATTGCATCATTAACTTAATAGCCAACGAAGCGCAGGCGGTACCTGTGCTTCTCTTCCAACTTTCAACCAATTTGGAGTTTTTATGGCTAACCAAATGAGTAAGCTGGCTGTCGGTCTCGGCGTACTGGCAACCTCAAGCGCTGCAGTGGCGGCAGACAAACCGAATATCCTAGCGATTTTTGGTGATGATGTTGGTTACTGGAACATCAGTGCATACAACCAAGGTATGATGGGTTACGAAACCCCGAATATCGACCGTATCGCAAACGAAGGTGCACTTTTTACTGATCACTACGGTCAGCAATCTTGTACTGCTGGCCGTGCATCATTCATCACAGGCCAAGAACCGTTCCGTACTGGCTTGCTTACAATCGGTATGCCAGGCTCAACTCATGGTATCCCTGACTGGGCACCAACCATTGCCGACCTTCTAAAAGGGCAAGGCTACATGACGGCTCAGTTCGGTAAGAACCACTTGGGTGACCAAGACCAACATTTACCAACTAATCATGGTTTCGACGAGTTCTTTGGTAACCTTTACCACCTAAACGCTGAAGAAGAACCAGAAACATACTACTACCCGAAAGACCCTGAATTTCGTAAAAACTACGGTCCTCGCGGTGTAATCAAGTCATTTGCTGACGGTAAGATTGAAGATACTGGCCCTATGACGCGTAAGCGTATGGAACATGCGGATGAAGAGTTTCTAGAAACGTCATTGGCGTTTATGGAAAAAGCCGTAAAAGCAGACAAGCCTTTCTTCATCTGGCACAACACCACCCGTATGCACGTTTGGACTCGTCTACAAGAGAAATACCAAGGTAAATCTGGCATCAGTATCTACGCTGACGGCATGCTCGAGCATGATGATCAAGTGGGTGTTCTATTGGACAAGCTTGATGAGCTAGGTGTCGCTGACAACACTATCGTGATCTACTCAACCGATAACGGTGCAGAGACCGTATCTTGGCCTGATGGTGGCGCGACACCTTTCCACGGTGAAAAAGGTACCACTTGGGAAGGCGGTATGCGTGTTCCTCAGCTAGTGCGTTGGCCTGGCGTAATCAAACCGGGTACTAAGATCAACGAAATGATGGCGCACCAAGACTGGTTACCAACACTGATGGCAGCAGCAGGCGTTCCTGACGTGAAAGAGAAGCTGGCTAAAGGCTACAAAGCAAATGGCAAAGACTGGCGCGTACACATTGATGGCTACAACTTCATGCCGTACTTCCAAGGTAAAGAAGAGAAAGGTCCGCGTGAATCACTACTGTACTTCACAGCAAACGGTGAACTAAACGCAGTTCGATGGAACGATTGGAAACTGCACTTCGCTACACTAGAAGGTAACATCACGGATGCGGTTCGTTTCGCGCCAAACTGGCCGAAGATCATCCACCTACGTGCTGACCCATTCGAGAAAGCGCCACACGAATCTGGCATGTACCTACGTTGGATGGCAGACAATATGTGGTTGTTCGTACCTATCCAAGACGTGCTAGGCGAGTTCTTCCAGACGTTGCCGGATTACCCAATGCAGCAAGGTCAAATGATGAACCCTGCATCAATTAGCTACCAATCTCTTGGCCTACAAGGGAAAATGAAACAGCTAGAACAACTTCAACAAGAAGTTAAGAAAATGAAATAGTTTCTTTTGCTACTACCGAAAAAACCCACCAGCCTTGGTGGGTTTTCTTTTTGTTCTGCATCAAGCTCTGCGACGGAAAGCTTCTTGTTAGCAAACACACTCACTCCACTACCACTACCACTACCACTATGAGATACCCCTTTTGAACTCATGCTAATTCAGTTCATGCTGCTTTGGCTCTTAAGCGAACATCATAGAGAAATGTTAAGTAAGCCCGTCCTCTATTAAATAGGAGTGTCAGTTCGATCAACGCAATCGCGCTGTAGATAGCTCTTAAGGCATATGTCAGCGCGTTATAACTGAGGGCATCTCTAACGACAAACAAAAAGGAGAGGTTTCCCTCTCCTTTTCTATAACTCTCTTAAAACCCTGAATCCGGCAAAATTCGCAGCAGATGACGGTGAGATAAACAGTTGAGCTTCCGCCTTCGCTTTATCCGCAGAGAAGCTCCATGCCCCACCTTTTAATATGCCTTTCGGGTCAGCTGTCCATTCCCAGACGTTACCTACCATATCGTACATACCCAAATGGTTGGCCGCGAATGACTTAACAGGAGAAGCACTTTGGTTCGACCATGGTGTACCACCCCAACCTGTATTTGCTCTTCCTACACCGAAATCACTGCCCCACCAGTATGCATCTGTAGAGCCAGCTCGACTGGCGATTTCCCACTCATCCTCAGAAGGTAGACGGTACTTATAGCCGGTCTGCTTAGATAACCAATTAGCATAGGCATTCGCATCATTTTTACTCACACAAACCACTGGATAATCTGTGTTTTGCTTGTAACCAGGTGACTGCCAATTGTTTCCTGCCACTGGCACAATAGTCGCTTCATCAATGGCTGTACAAATATGAGTCAGCTCAGCGTCCGTTTTGTAACCCGTTGCTGTCACAAATGTGCTGAATTCTTCGACTGTCACAGGGGCAGTCCCTAATGCAAACCCTTTAGGTAAGGTAATCTGCTTAGCTGCATTTTCACCGACTAAAAAAGTACCAGCGGTAACCACAGACATTTCTGGTGCATTGGTGTTTTTATTGATGTAGTCGGCAAAAGTTTCCCCAGCCTTTGGTGCATTCGATTTAGCCACCAAGTTGGCACGGATTGTTTGGTCCTGCCCAATGGTAAATTGGCGGCTAAATGGCTTGTAGCCTTCTTTCTCGATAGTGATTTGGTGCGTGCCACCTGACAACATCACCTCTATAGGCGTAGAGCCGTAGCGCACACCATCAATTGTCACCCGATCATCAAACTGACTAGAACGAATTATCACCGTATGCCAAGCGACCTCGACACTTTGCGATTGCTCCTCCCCAAGTGATGGCGCAAAACAATACTTCGAATCAAGATCTAGCAACTTACACGCAGCATTGTCGGCAGGTTTTGACGTCAAGCCGACCTTCAAGGTGGTTTTGTATCTGTTCTGATCAAAGAAACGAGATGAACCCTCAGAGTACTCGGATACATGGATATTCAAAGAAGCAGAAGCTTGATTTTGCATCACTATTTGTGATTCGGAGGTGTTGGATATAACACTTGATTTAAACTGCCCGACTGCTTTCTGGATCGCCAAATTTAATGTTTGTTTCTTACACGCGTCCAGCGTCATATCACTTGCACAAGTGTTTACATAACTAACCGTCTCTGTGCCTGCTTTTTGGATTTCTTCTCGAAGCAAAGCCACTCGAGCACGCTTTTTCTTCTCACCGAGTTCTTGGATTGTCAGCTCTAATTGATGCTGAATTGCTTGCGCTTCAGAGAGTTCATTATTGATCTCCTCTTTTTTCTGTTGGGAGGCCAGCAATTCTGATTGTGCGTGTTTAAGATCGTTCCAAGCACTTTGGTAGTGTTGTTGGCTAGGAACAATGTCGAGATCAGGATCATCAATCATCTTTGCATAATCAGCCGATAACTGTGCTTTAGCTTTTGCTAGCTTTACTTCCAAGCCGTTAATTTGTTCCGACAACCTAGAACTCTGAGCAGATTGATTATCAAATCGAGTTTTAATTTCAGAAACCGTTTGCTTTGCATCCTGTAGCTCTGAGTTTTTCTCAAATAGCGTACTCTGGATTGTCGTTGGAGTCTTACTAGACTCAATTTGAGCAAAAGTGGGCAGTGATGCAAGTGAAGGGACCATCGCCAACACAAGAACAGATAAACCGTATCGCATTGTTCCTACTTAATATTTCTAGTTATGACGCAAAACGCCACTTCACCATAGATATGGTAAAGTGGCGATGATTTAAAAGCTTTGAATGCTCTTAACCTCTGCTGTTTTCAGCAAGCTTCACCCAAACCGTATCTCGGTTGTTAAGATAAATCTCGCGATTATAAGTTTCATAGCCTTGCTTGGACACCGTAACCTGGTGCTTACCTTTTGGCAGCATCAACTCAACGGGTGTACTGCCATAGCTTACGCCGTTAATTGTTACCGCATCACCATACTGATCAGAGCGAACGGTCAAGTTAACCCAGCTTTTAGGAGGCTGTTTTTTACTTGATGTTTCTGCTGTTGCTTGGCCATTTAAACAGTAACGCGTTGACAGTCCAAGAAGCTTACACGCAGCCGTTGCTTCTGGTCTTGCTTGAAGTTGCGCTTGGATATGAGTCGCGTAATCACCGTTGCCCGAAAAACCACTTTCAATAACTTGGCTTTCCTGTACGTAGATGTTCAGCTGAACCCCTTGCAAATTCTGACGCACAAGTTCTGATTCAGTTAAATTATTAATCAACTTACCTTTGAAGGTATTCACTGCTTTTTGTTTTGTTAAGTATTGTCCTTGGCCACTACACTCACCCAACGTCATAGAAGGCGAACAATTTGTAGTATAACGAGTTTCTAAAACAGCGCTCTCTCTTAGCTCAGTTTCCAAGCGTTTTACACGAGCATCGAAACGAGACTCTTGGAGATTTGTGTATTCACTGTTCAATCTAGCTAACTTGTGCTTAAGCTGTGAAAGGCGAGATTCAGATTCTTCAATAGACTGAGTTAGCTTAAGCTGGTCTGTTTGATTATCTTTTACTGCAGCCCAACTCTCTTGATACTGCTTTTGGAATGATACAAGGTCTGTTTCAGGGTCTTCTAGTAGGCGCGAGTACTGTTTATCAAGCGCTGACTTAGCACGGTTTCTTTTTGCCTCTAACTCTTCACCCGATGATATCAAACGCACTTTATCATTCTGTAATTGGCGCAGTGCTGACTTTTGCTCGTCATACTTTGCATCTAGATCTTGGATCTCTTGATGCTTAATTTCGATTTTTTGGTCAACAGCAGCAACAAGATCTGGCTGTTCACCGTCTTGGGCTAATACGTAAGTCGAACCCAAAGAGCAAGCTAGCGCAATAGTAAGCGCTGAAACTGAACGTGTTTTCATAATTCCCTGCTAATGTAACGCGGCATCAAACTTTACGCCGGGGTAATGGCAATTTACCCAATAGACAACTTATCTCTATTTTTATTTTTGAGCTTTATAGAGAAACCGAGGAGTGGTTAAAATTTGCACTTCAAATCCCCAAACCTATCAAGGCATTGTATAACAAAAAGAAATTCAAAATCCTCCACAAAGGCATGTATAAATCACATTTCTGAGCTTTTTATTAACGGTAAATTAAGTATTTATAAAAAAGCTACCGCACGTAGTTGCACATATAACTGATATGATCAAGCGCGCAACTGGAATCAACTCTGCATATTTGAGGTACTTAGGTATAATAAACATACAATAATCAAAACCTTTAGGCTTCGATGAAATATAAACACTTTTTGATATTGAGCTTTGTGACTCTATTTGCCGGTTGTGCAGCCTACGCTGGATTTAACTTCGATACTCTGTTTGGGCCTGAACAAGTTCAAGAACGGACGGCTGAGATTAGTACACCTCAAGCCGACTTCTTCCAACGCGAAGTTAAGCCTATTATTGATAATCGCTGTGTCGTCTGCCATGCCTGTTATGACGCACCTTGTCAGCTTAAACTCTCTTCTGTTGAGGGTATCGACCGCGGTGCAAGTAAAGCACTGGTATATGAAGGCACTCGTCTCACTGCTGCTGCTCCAACTCGCTTGTTTGAAGACGCACAGACCACTCAAGAATGGCGAGATGCAGGCTTTCATCCGGTCCTAAATGAACGCGAGCAAAGTTCCGCAGCAAATTTAGACGCGGGACTGATAGCGCGCTTATTACAACAAAAAGAACGCCACCCTTTACCTGACCAAGTACAATTAGAAGGGTTCGACTTCTCTATCGACCGAGAGCAAACGTGCCCAACTATCGAAGAGTATGCTCAATACGAACAAGACAACCCTACTTGGGGAATGCCGTTTGGCATGCCGAATCTAACGGCAAATGAATATCAGACCCTAATGCTGTGGTTAGAAAATGGCGCAATGATGAACGCGCATGAGCCTCTCACTGAGCAACAGCAAGCGGAAGTAGATAAGTACGAAACATTACTGAACAAAAGCTCGCGGAAAAACCAACTAGCAGCCCGCTACATCTACGAGCACCTGTTTCTGTCTCATTTGTTCTTCTCCGAATTGAGCGACGAACAGCCTCGCTTTTTCACTCTCGTCCGCTCTGCAACGCCTCCAGGTGAACCTGTTAAACGCATTACCACCCGCCGCCCGTACGACGACCCGCTGGTTGAACGCGTATACTATCGCCTCATTCCGGAGCAAGGCACGATTGTGGATAAAACCCACATGCCATTTGCACTAAACAAACAACGGATTGAAAACTGGAAGAAGTGGTTCATTGATGCCGATTATCAAGTAGTGCAGCTCCCAAGCTACGCACCAGAAGTCGCGGCAAACCCTATGACCGCCTTCATTGATTTACCAGTGAAAGCTCGCTTTAAGTTCATGTTAGATAATGCGCAAAACACGATCATGGCTTATATCAAAGGTCCAGTATGCCGCGGACAACTCGCATTGAACGTCATTAACGACCGCTTTTGGGTGTTTTTCTTAGATCCCGACAAAGCTGATATCCCTGAAGTAAACGAGTTCTATCGTTCACAAGCTGAAAACCTAAAACTGCCGAGTGAGCTCGAAAGCAATACTGTACCAGTAACAAATTGGGTTAAGTACTCTCGTCAGCAAGCCCGTTACCTAGAGGCGAAATCAAACTTCATCAACCAATGGTTCAAGAACGGTGAGCACTTATCCACTGACGTGATTTGGGATGGTAACGGCACTAACCCGAATGCGGCACTTACGGTATTTCGTCACTTTGACAGTGCGTCAGTGGTGCAAGGCTTAGTAGGCGAGCAACCAAAGACGGCATGGGTGTTAGACTACGCTCTGCTTGAGCGTATTCACTACCTTTTAGTCGCTGGTTTTGATGTTTACGGTAATTTTGGCCACCAGCTAATTACACGTATGTTTATGGACTTTTTGCGACTTGAAGGGGAAAGCAACTTCATTGCCCTCCTTCCTGCAGATATGCGTCATAAAGAACATTCGAGTTGGTATCAAGATCAGCCACGGCAGTTAAGCGACTTCTTGCAACGAAACGTCGCGCCATTTAGTCAGCCAACCAGTGTGGTCTACCACACCGATGACCCCAAGTCGGAGCTATTAGATATTTTACGTAAACAGGTATCTCCAATCTTGTTACCGCGCTACAAAATCATCGATACAGCACTAACAGTGGAAAACGAACAGCATTTGGCAAGCATCAATCAAGTTCATGGTGAAGGGCTAAAAACGGTTCCACAAATAATGATGCTGATGGTGAAAAGTGAAACAGGAGAAGATGAGCTGTTTACTCTGTTGCACAACAATGCTCACATCAATATCTCTAGTCTATTCAATGAGGAGAGCAACCGCGATTTCGCGAACGACGATATGACCATTGTTCGTGGTGTGGTTGGTAGCTACCCAGCCGTATTTTTCTCTCTACGAGAAGATCAGGTAAAAGAATTTGTCGATAATTTTAGCAACCTTAGATCAGAGGATGATTACGTTAAGTTGTTGGATAAGTTTGCGATTCGCCGTAGCTCTGACAAATTCTGGCCATTTAGCGATCGCTTGCATGATTGGTATCGTGCAAAACAACCGATCGAATTTGGTTTACTTGACTATAATCGTTTTGAGAATCGATGATGATCTAAGGGGGCTCTCATGAGTATCCGAGATAACATTGCCGCTCTCGAGCAACAAATTTACGTTGCCTGCTCCGAGGGAGACTACGATACGGTCAATATGCTTGAGCACCAACTCGAATACTTACGTGGTAGAGTGGAGCATCCGTTGGACGATGACCCATATGCCATAGACACTCGGTTTGAGTGGGATGATAATTTGACCAAATAGAAAAAACCTCCGGACTAAGCCGGAGGTTTTTGTTTATGTACCAGTTAAGTACTGTTGTTCTTTCTCTATGGCGCTAGGAGCGCCGTAGTTATTCCATCATAAGTTCATCAAGAGCTATGACTGATTCATTAACTTGCTTCTTCAACGTGTCATTAGCCATTGCGTACGCTTCTAACGGCTCTGGCGCAATCTCGATGATTTGACAAGTATTCATTAACGCCGTTAAACCTAAGCTGCCTGCACTGCCTTTTAGCTTGTGAGCAAGATCTTTTATCGCTCGGCTGTCACCATTCTCATCAGAGGCCTCAAGTTGGCTCAGTATATCCGCGCTCGTTTGTCTAAATAGATCGATGATGTGCAGCATTTTCTCTCTACCCAAAATCTTCATATCAGACTGAATCACGTTAGGGTTAATGATAACCATTGCTGGCTCCTCTGCTATTGGGTCTTCAAAGACCGTTTTTTCATTATTTTTTGGCGTTGTGTTCTGCTCTTGTTGAGCAATGCAGTTTTGAGGAAGTAAGAGTTGTCTACCTTCCAACATATCTTGAATCAATGCCGCAAGTACTTCTTTTTCCATCGGTTTAGGTAAGTAGCCATCAAAACCTGCGGCCAAATAGCTTTCTACTTCTTCAGCAAAAACATGAGCAGAAACTGCCACCATTGGAGTTGATACCAATGCTCTGTCTGCTGGTTTATTTCTCTCAATGCGTTTAAGGCGGTGGATTAAATCAGCACCGTTGCAATCTGGCAAGTTGATGTCGACTAATGCAATGTCAAAATCATGCTTATCAATGATCTGCTCCGCGTCTAAGCCAGTCTCTGCCATCATAACTTCGTGCCCCATGCTCTCTAAGAACCCTTCGGCAACGACACGATTGACCGGATTATCTTCCACAACGAGTACTTTCGCGCGGACTTTACAACGCGCACTTGCGATAGAAACCGTTTCTACAGGTTCACTTTCTTCTAATGGGATAGAGAACCAGAACCTACTACCTTGACCTTCATCCGAGTCTACATCCAAGCTGCCACCCATCGCTTGAATAATCCGACGACTGATCGCCAAACCTAAACCTGTCCCACCAGTTTGATTCAAACCACCTTCTGCTTGAGTAAAAGCATCAAACAGTGTCTTTTGATCTTTCTTCGCGATACCAATTCCTGTATCAGAGACTTCAAACAGAACTTGGGATTCATCTTCAGGGTTTAGACTAACGTAAATATCAATCTCCCCTTCTTCCGTAAACTTAATCGCATTTCCGACCAAATTACTTAGAACTTGGTTAATTCGGGTTACATCTCCCTTCCAGTAACGGCCAACATCACTTTCAATATGGTAAGAGAAAAGCAGTTTCTTCTCTTGCGCCTTACCATTCATGAGCTGAAATGTGTCTTCTATCATTTGATGTAAATCAAAGCCTTGACTACGAATTTCCAAATGCCCGGCTTCAATTTTAGAGTAATCAAGTACGTCATTTAGAATCGCCAATAATGTTTTGCCACTGCGATTAATGATTTCTGCATAACGCTTTTGAATAGGATTCAGACCTGAATCGATCAGTAAACGAGCCGTCCCTAAAACACCGTTCATAGGAGTTCGGATTTCATGACTCATTGTTGCTAAGAATGCCGATTTAGCACGACTCGCCTGCTCCGCTTGTTTGCGAGCTTCTGCATGATTTAGTACTTCTTCATTCAAGCGGCGGTTCGCTTGCTTCAGCTGAGAAGTACGATCTTCTACCAGCTCCTCAAGATGCTCTTTATGTTCCTCTAAATCGCGTTTTGCTTTCGCTTCACCTTCTGCAACAACTTTTAAAGCTTGTGCCGTGTTTCTCGCGGTGATAATTGCCTGCCCCATATGAGCTAGCTCATCCTTACCTTTAACCTCTAACTCTACTGCTAGGTTACCTTGAGCAACAGACAACAGTGCTGCGGAGTATTCCGCCAAACGTTTTACGACTGAAACGTAAACAACACGCCATAGAATAAGCACTACAATGATAAGACCAACGATAGAAATCACGGTAAGCGACCACTGTGCAAACTTCAATGTGCTGGTTAACTGGTCGACAGCAACAGTGGTTGTTTGATTTGAGTCATCCACCAATTGGTTTACGGTGCTGTTTAGCTCTGAGAACAACTCTAACGTTTTGTGCATTAGTTGTTGAGATTGTTCATTATTTTCATACTGTTGCATTAAGATGGTGAATACAACCTGACGCTTACCCAGCTCAGTAAGCAGCTGTGCCATTTGCTTCGAACGCGTCGGATCTTCAACTGCAAGCACACGGCGCTTCATTATCTTTAAATTATCTTCAAACGCGTGCTGAACTTGCTGGATACGATCCATATTGGTGAGTGTGCGTGCTTCTTCAATCTGGTTGAGCATTTTGAATGCCAACAAATGTAACTCGTGTAAACGCTCTGATAGGTCTAGATCCACTTCGACCAAGGCATCTAACGCTTGATAAACCTGTTGCTTTTTATTTGCCTCAAGTAAATCGTAAATATGCGTGACATTCGCTACTGCAATAGTGCTTGTATTTTGCACTTGAGTACGAGTTAGCTGTTCTAACTCCTCACTTAGCAAACGCATTTCCTCAACACGTGTTTCGATTTCCTTAGCCAACCAAAGCTTGCGTTCTACCGAGACACCAAGCTCAGCCAAGTTATTGATGACATTTTCAACATTTGCTTCCAGCTTTTGTAAAAGACTAGGATCGAAAGATTCCCCCCCCAGCTCTTTAATATGTGAAAGTAATGATTCAAGTTGCTCAAAAAGTACCTTACCTGCTTCTTTTCGTTCTTTTTCATTTTGTGCATTCGAAAGCATTTGAACAGAAGAAATGATACGTGTGCTCAACTCAGAAACTTGGCGAGCCTCAATCATCGCGGGAATAGCAGCATCTACAACATTCCGCTCAGTTTTGGCCACCAGAGAAAAACCAGACACCCCTATTAACGCAGATGCCATCACCAACATCGCCATCGCAATAAAAGACAAAAGCAGTTTGCGACCAATGCTCGCTGTTGCTAGCAACATATTTTCCTTACCTTAATGTTCGTGTTCGGCGTTAGTTTACGTTATATTTTGCAGTGTTTACTTAATCTATGCCAACGAACTTCATTTCATGGTTATAAATCAGCGCTCAATTCGCACAATTTTCGGACATTCTGCCTTAACACTGTCAATTTTCGCTTCAGTGCCAGCGTTCGCAGCCGAAAAAATATGTGCCATTTATCCACACTTAAAGGACTCATACTGGCTATCAGTAAACTATGGAATGGTTTCCGAAGCGGAAAAACTCGGTGTCGACTTACGTGTACTTGAAGCCGGCGGTTATCCAAATAAAACTCGTCAAGAGCAACAACTGGCTTTATGTACCCAGTGGGGAGCAGACGCTATTATTCTGGGCACGGTCGATCCGCAAGCCTACGAGCACAACCTAAAATCATGGGTAGGCAACACGCCAGTATTTGCAACGGTCAATGAGCTCAAGTTAGATAAAGAGCAAAGCAAGCTTCTAAAAGGCATTGTTGGGGTTGATTGGTATTGGATGGGTTACAAATCAGGAAAATTCTTGGCGCAACGCCACCCTAAAGGTAGCGGCCAAACCAATATCGCCTTGTTATTGGGGCCGAAGACGCGCGGAGGAACAAAGCCTGTTACCGAAGGTTTCTATGACGCCATTAAAGATAGCGACATCCATGTTGTTGATAGCTTCTGGGCTGACAACGATAAAGAACTACAGCGAAACATCGTTCAACGTGTTATTGACATGGGTGATATTGATTACATTGTTGGAAGTGCCGTGGCTATTGAGGCTGCAATTAGTGAGCTACGTAGTGCACAAAAAACAGATGAAATTGGCTTAGTGTCTGTTTACCTGAGTCATGGCGTCTATCGAGGGCTACTTCGAGATAAAGTACTGTTCGCACCTACCGACAAGATGGTAGAGCAAGGCCGCTTGTCTTTGATTCAAGCTGCAAGCTATTTGCGAAACCAATCGTATGAAAAACAAGCTAGCCCAGAGATAAAAGCACTAACCCCAAAGACACTTCATAACGAAACAATTGAAGAATCGTTATCTCCGTCAGAGTATAGGCCGACATTCAGCGTTAAAGCAGTTGAATGAGAATTGAAAAACGTGTTCTATAAGTAACAGCAAATTACACAGAATAAAATCGATAACGGAAATAACTTGATGCAAAAAACAATTCGCACCATGCCTACTCATAAACACATCGCATTGGTTGCTCATGACAACTACAAACCTGAACTTTTGCGCTGGGTGAAACAGAATAAAGAAAAATTACAGGGACACTTTCTCTATGCGACTGGCACAACCGGTCATATGCTAAGCAAAGAAACTGGTCTTGCAATTAAAAGCATGATCAGTGGCCCTATGGGTGGTGATCAACAACTTGGCGCGCTTATTTCAGAAGGGAAGATTGACATGCTAATTTTCTTCTGGGACCCATTAAATGCTGTACCGCACGACCCAGACGTAAAAGCACTGCTGCGTATTGCCAGTGTTTGGAATATTCCTGTTGCAACCAACCGAGCTACTGCAAAGTTCTTGTTTGAATCCCCACTCCTTAATGAAGAAGTAGAAGTGGAAGTTCCTGACTACGATGCCTATTTAGCGGAACGTACTTAAATTAAAAAAACAGCGGCTATATTGCCGCTGTTTTTATATCTCGAATAATAAGGATTAAGGCTTAGGATAGAACTTTAGCCTTTCCCCTTCTACCATCACACAATCCATTCCAGCGGCGTGAGCTGCTTTTTTACCTAGTTCGGTATCTTCAAACACAACACACTCTTCTGCACCGAGGCCGAGTTGCTCTGCTGCCATTAGAAACGTATCTGGGAACGGCTTATGGTTTTCTACATCTGTCGCGGTTACCACGGCGTTAAGCTTCTTCAAGATGCCTGCTTTAGCTAATAGACGTAGTGCACTTTCACGCTGGCTACCTGTACCTACTGCAATTTTCTTATTGCCAAGATGCGTATCCAAAACGATATTCGTGCATGAAATGATTTCACCGTGTTGTTCCATTTCAGCAAACGTGTCCATTTTAAAACGCGACACAACTTTAGGATCGAGAGATAAACCATGCTGGCGGTTCACTTCACCGACAATTTTGAAACTTGGCATTCCCCCTAAACTGTGAAGCCAATCTTGGTGGAATGGAAAGTTAAAACGATCTGCCGTTGCTTGCCAAGCCGCTAAATGCGCCGGCATGGTATCAATTAAGGTGCCGTCCATATCAAAAATCAGGCCTTTGTAGGGGCTTAAATCAATCGTGTTCATCTCTATTCTTCTACTTTTACATTTCAATATGGTAATTTATCAGTCATCGCAGTAACCCCTATTGGCATTTATCAAATATGCTCAAAATTTCGAACTCCGTCACAATTCAAGACTGGGAAATTCAACTTACTTCCATAAGAGCTCAAGGTTCTGGCGGTCAAAACGTTAATAAGGTATCGTCCGCGATACATTTACGCTTTGACGTACATCATTCCACACTTCCCCAATTCTACAAAGATCGCTTACTCGCTATATCTGACAGTAGAATATCAAAGGAAGGCGTGGTGGTAATTAAAGCGCAAACGTACCGGACACAAGAGCAGAATCGAGAAGACGCGCTAAATAGGTTAGCTGCCCTGATTCAATCTGCGAGTCATCAACAAAAGAAGCGAATTTCAACCAAACCAACAAGAGCTTCACAACGACGCCGCTTAGATAATAAAACCAAACATGCGGTCAAAAAAGAACACCGAAAAAAGGTGTCATTCTAAAACGTCAAAAGCTAGAGCCATTACATTTAAAGACCAGCATAGGTCTCGATTTTTAGTCAATTATTCAGGATTAACGTTATGACTATTAAGCAAAAGCTCTATTCACTGGGCATCATCGCTATTTTAGGTATCATTACCCTCTTAGGTACCTCGTCACATTTTGCTGAGCAAAGCAGAGAACTAAACCACGCCATTAAACTCGTTGGCGACTTGGAAATCAGACTCTTAAACTTACGTCGAAATGAAAAGGACTTTCTATTAAGAAGTAATGCCAAATATCTTGGCAAGTTTGATAAAAACGTTGAGCAGTTTGTCATTGTGGAAAATGAGCTCGCTCATATCTTACAATCTCATCAACTTCCTTCTAGCCAACAATTTAAACAAGACTTACTCACCTATCAGAAAGATTTTCAAATCTTAGTATCTGCTTTCAAGAAGCTTGGCCTCAACAACGAGCAAGGCTTATTGGCTTCCTATTCACATGCCCTTGAAAATGCAGAGAAATACGCAACCAGTGAGCAGCTTTTATCTCTTCTTAAGTTTGACCAACTGGTTCAATCTGGGGAGGTCGATGCATCATTAGTATCGAGCATCGATAATGCAGAGCTTCTTAGTTCCGCTCAAGCCGTTGCTAGTCAAAGACAACTGATTGGGGTTTCATACAACAAGGGCTTGCTTGGTGAAACTCGCTCAGCCTCTCACGCAGTTGAAGAGCAATTCAAGAATTTCTCTAGTGCTTTAACCAAGGCTTATTCAGAGCGTGAAGCTAAGATGACGCTAATAAAACAAGGCACAAGCGTTGTCATCTTAGCGATGATTGCGTTGATCATACTGCAAATTTCTCGCTCCATTAACTCTCGTGTTGCAACCTTACTTACTACCATCAAGTCTATCAGTGAAACTAACGACATGGGGATTCGTTCTACCTTAGAAGGGAAAGACGAGCTGGTATCAATCAGTCATCATCTTAATGATCTACTCGATAAGTTAGAACTTTTGATTAAAGGTACACAAGAAAAGTCAGGCGTTCTTTCATCCAGTACGGATAACATGCATCGCGAGCTTGAAGGCGTTATTGAACAGTTCCACAATCAAGCTGACCATACATCTTCAATGGCAACAGCTGTACAACAAATGGTCGCGACGATCGGTGAAATCTCTCAGAGTACATCCGTTGCTGTAGAGGGCGTTCACCAAGCTTCTAACAATGCAGAAAGTGGACGTGAAGTTGTGGAGTCAACTGTAACAAACGTTGGCCAGCTAACTGGAATCCTATCGAACAGCCAACAATCAATTGCATCTCTAAATAGTCATGTTGATAAAATTGGTGGCGCAGTAAATATCATTCAAGAAATTGCAGAACAAACTAACCTACTTGCTCTAAACGCTGCTATCGAGGCAGCCCGTGCTGGTGAACAAGGACGTGGGTTCGCTGTCGTAGCTGATGAAGTACGCGCCCTTGCAAGTCGTACACACCAATCGACTGAAGAAATCACAAGAGTGGTTTCTGATATTCAGTCTCAGATGTCGACAGTGGTTGCAGACATAGATCAATGTAATGACCAAGGGCAACAAACGCTGCATGCCTCAGAGCAACTGGACTCAAGCTTACAGCAAATCATCACCGACATGCATTCTATCCAAGCCAACTCAGAACGCATCGCTTCTGCTATTGAGGAGCAAGGAATTGTGATGAATCAAGTGAGTGAGTCAATCACTGAACTGAACGTTATCTCTGACAATAATATGCGTTCAGCCCAAGAGTGCTTACAAGAAGTAGATAGCGTTTCTGCACAAGCGCATGACATGGATGCCGCGGTAGCTGAGTTTAAAACTCGCAATGCTTAATTCAGCCTTTCCAATATTGAATTAATCTTAAGCAAAACAAAAAGCCCGAAGCACTCAAATGCTTCGGGCTTTTTTCTATCTGAGATAACTCAGCGCTTACTCATCATCTAAAGGAACAAGCTTGGTGTTACCTCCGTGGATTTTCTCACGCTGTCTCTGTACGAGAGCATAGAAGCCCGGAATCAAGAAAGTACCAGCTAACAGCACACATAGTAGGCCGCCAATCAGAGAGATACCCAACGAGTTCTGACTCACGTGACCAGCGCCTGCGGCGAAGATCAATGGGAAAATACCCAAGATGAACGACCATGACGTCATGTTCACTGCACGGAAACGAAGCTTACCACCCTGTACTGCTGCACTATTAATATCGACGTCTTTCTCTTCACGCTCCTGCTTAGCAAATTCCACAATTAGAATTGCGTTCTTCGCCGCGAGGGCTATGAGTAGGACGAGACCTATCTGTGCGTACAGGTTGAGTGGTGTTCCGGTTAAGTTCAATGCGAGGAAGGAACCCAACGTCGCTACTGGTACCACAAGAATAATCGCCAAAGGAATGCTCCAGCTCTCATACTGTGCAACCATAAATAGGTAAATAAAGATCAGTGCCAATGCAAACGCGTAGATTGCTTGGTTACCTGCCAGCACTTCTTGGTAAGCCATACCCGTCCATTCGTACGTGTAGCCTTGTGGTAGAACTTCAGCCGCAACACGTTCCATTGCTGCAATCGCGTCACCACTTGAGTAACCCGGCGCAGGCTGACCTTGGATAATCGCACTACGGTACATGTTGTAACGCCATGCAACATCTGGCTCAAACACTTGCTCGTAGCTGACTAGTGTGCTCAAAGGAACCATATCACCACTCGAAGAACGAACGTGGAAGCGCTCTAGATCTTCCATGCTGCTTCGGTGCTCGCTATCAGCTTGCATGGTTACACGGAAGTTCTTACCAAACATGGTGAAGTCATTCACGTATAGCGAGCCTAGGTTGCCTTGAAGTGTCTGGAAGATTGACGACAGTGGAACGCCCAACTGCTGCGCTTTCTCGCGATCGATGTCGACATAGTAGTGCGGTACGTTTGCACGGAAGGTACTGAAAGTGTACGCGATTTCTGGCGCTTGGTTAGCAGCCTGAATCATCTCACCCATTACCATCGACAAATCAGTACGACTACGACCAAGCGTATCTTCTAGCACGAACTCAAAGCCCGATGCTGCGCCCATACCCGGTACTGCCGGAGGCCCCATTGCAAAGACAACCGCTTGAGGCAGTTCCATCGCGGCACGGCCATTAATACGGTTAGCAATGGCATTTGCTGCATGCTCACCATCTAACGAGTTACGAGTATCCCAGTCATGCAACTTGATGAAAAGAGACGCACCGTTTGACGCCGCAGCACCAGTCATAAATGAATAGCCATTCGCAACCGTTACACCATCTACGCCCGGCTCTTGGCCGACCATCTTCATCAACTCATTGGTCACTTCTTCTGTGCGAGACAATGACGCTGAATCTGGAAGCTGGACGTTAACCAATAAGATACCTTTATCTTCTTGAGGTACGAATGCCGTAGATGTTGTCTTCGCGAAGAAAGTCACTGCCGCCACTGCCACAAAGAAGAAGGCAATCAGCAACATTGACTTCTTCACTAGGAAGCCTGCGATTTGGCCATAGCGTGTGGTTACACGTTCTAGACCACGGTTGAATGCTTGGAACCAGTTTGCTGTGTTACCACCACCTTGTTTCAGTACCAGAGAACACAGAGCTGGAGATAACGTCAGTGCGTTAATCGACGAGATCACAACCGAAATACAGATCGTAAGTGCGAACTGACGGTACATGATGCCGGTAATACCTGGAAGCATGGCAACTGGAAGGAATACCGCCAATAGAACCAAGGTCGAGGTAATGATTGGGCCCGTTACTTCTTTCATCGCCAGCAAAGTCGCTTTACGCGGTGAAATAGTTGGGTCGTTCGCCATCGTGGTATCGACGTTTTCAATAACAAGAATCGCATCATCTACTACGATACCGATAGCGAGGATCAAACCGAATAGGGTTACCGTGTTAATGGTAAAGCCCGTGGCCTGCATAATCGCAAATGTACCGATAAGCGATACTGGAATCGCAACAACAGGAATTAGGGTTGCTCGCGCGCTACCTAGGAACAGGTAAGTTACCGCAATAACCAGCAAGATGGCTTCAATTAGCGTCTTAACTACACCCTTAATCGACTCAGCAACGAACACGGTGGTATCGTAACTGGTTTCGTAAGCCATGCCCTCTGGGAAGTTAGTACTTAGACGCTCAAGTAAGTCCATTACTGCTTGGCCACTTTCTAATGCGTTCGCATCGGATTGAAGCGACAATGCAACGATCGAGGCATCTTGACCGCGGAACTTACCATTACCGTCGTAAAACTTCTTACCAAGTTCCACACGTGCAACGTCTTTCAAGTAGACAGTAGAGCCATCTTGGTTTGCACGCAGTACGACATTCTCAAATTCGTTCACACTTTCAAGACGACCTTTGGTCACCAAGTTGAACTGAACTTCTTGAGGGTTGTTGTACGGAGCCGCACCAATACGACCAGCTGCCACTTGAACGTTTTGCTCTGCCAACGCCGAGTAAACATCAGTAGTGGTCATGTTCAAGTTAGCCATTTTCTCAGGGTCTAACCAAACACGCATTGCGTATTCACCACCGCCGATTACGTTAACTTCACTGATACCTTTGACACGCGCTAACTGGTCCTTCACGTTCAGGTTGATGTAGTTGATCAAGAACTGATCATCGTACTTACCATCCGGAGAGTAAAAGTTCAGAACCATTAACAAGTCAGGAGAACGTTTTTTAACCGTCACACCGACCATGCGCACTTCTTGAGGCAACTTTGACTCAATCTGTGATACGCGGTTCTGGACGTTGACTTGCGCCATATCTGGATCGGTACCCACGTCAAAGGTAACGTTCAGGCTATATGAACCATCGTTAGCACTCTTTGAAGACATGTAAATCATGTTTTCAACGCCATTCACCGAGGTTTCTATGGGGTCTGCGATAGCCTGCTCCACTACCTCAGCACTTGCACCTGTGTAAAATGCCGTCACGCTCACCGATGGCGGACTGATTTTTGGATATTCAGCAACAGGTAAGATCGCTAGAGAGATGGCACCTGCCAACGTCAATATGATCGAAATAACCAGTGCGAATTTCGGTCTTTGAATAAAGAAACGACTTAGCATAGCGACTCCTACTGTTTGTTTTCAGCAGGTGATTGAATGCGAACTTCTACACCGTTACGTACACGTTGTAGGCCTTGAGTAATCACTGTATCGCTCTGTTTCAGGCCTTCACTGATAATGATGCCTTGCTCAACCTGCGGACCCAGCTTTACATTGCGGCGCTCTGCTACATTCCCTTCGGCCATCACCATAACAAAATCTCCCTCAAGGTCAGTTTGTACCGCACGACGAGGGATCACGATGACATCTTTCGCATTTTTATCACGTAGGTTTACTTTAATGTGCTGACCAGGAAGCAGTTTGTGTTCGGGATTAGGCACTATTGCACGCATTGCGATCGTGCCCGTTTGCGTATTGATTCGGTTGCCTAAGAAGTCCAATTGACCTAGATGCTCAAAAAACTCACCATTTTCCAGCTCAAGTTGAACTTCCACGCCACTTGAATCAGCACTACCGTCGCCTTTAATACGATCCATACCAAGTGATAAACGTTCACGCTCGCTGACACTGAATGAAGTATGCACAGGGTCTAAGCTCACTAATGTGGTCAATATGCCGGATGATGGCGAAAGTAGATCACCAGTACTCACCTTACTGTCACTGATTCGACCGCTAAAAGGAGCACGAATTTGCGTATAAGAAAGGTTAACCTCTGCAAGCTTGAGCTGAGCATTCGCCGCTTCCAGTTGAGCGCGAGCGCCTAACAACGTCGCAGTCAAAGCATCGAATTCAGATTGTGAAATACTGCCACGTGGGAGTAGGTTCTTACCTCGCTCGTGGTCAAGTTCTGCTTTCTTCAACGCAGCTTTGGCTTGGGCTAGTGCCGCTTTCGCACTCGCAACTTGCGCTTCAAAGGAAAAAGGCTCAATAGAGTATAACAACTGCCCCTTCTCAACCATTTGGCCTTCAGCAAAGTGACGAGCTTCTAAGTAACCTGAAACTTGTGCCGTGATATTCGTATCTTCTACAGCACCAATACGACCAATGTACGACTTGCTTGGTTGGTAGTCGATAATCGTGACATCCTGAGTCACAACTAGAGGAGCTTGTGCCCCTCGCTGGGCATTATTCGCTTCGCCGCATCCTGCGAGGATAGCTGTTGCCGCCATTAGTGCGACGAGTGGTTTCTTTTGCATGTATATACCGTCTCTATAGAACAGGATTCATTTGAAAATACCTTAACCTTACAGGTGACTTTGTCCGAAAACTTTAAGAAGAAAAATCTAAAGTGTTGCAAAGTGTAAGCGTATGAAACGACTCGCAATCAGAGTGATAATAGCCCTACAAATGTTACAACCGTGTGAGTGTTAATCTATTTTCAGCAACAACAGAGGAACTCAGACTATATGGTTAATTTTCCAGCATTTTTACTAAGCCTTTACTTAGCAAACCTTCGTATTAGCGTTTTGACTATTTTTTTTGAATGAATGCGTTATTATGCGAGTAATTCAACGCCTGCTACCTAAGAGGACAAGCATGATTTCTAAATGGGAGAAACGTTTTTACCAAATGGCTGAGTTAGTGGCATCTTGGAGTAAAGATCCATCTACGCAAGTTGGCGCGGTAATTACGAAGCAGAACCGCATTGTATCTGTTGGCTTTAATGGCTATCCACATGGTGTTTCTGACAGTGTGGATACAGATGAGAGAGAATTAAAATATCTGAAAACACTCCATGCGGAAGAAAATGCTATTTTATTCTCAAAACGTGATTTGGATGGTTGTGAGATTTGGGTAACGCACTTCCCTTGTCCAAACTGTGCCGCAAAGATCATTCAAACTGGTATTTCTCGCGTAAGCTGCCCTGAGCAATCGGAAGATTTCTTATCTCGCTGGGGCGACAAGATTCAAGTGAGCCAAGACATGTTCAACCAAGCAGGTGTAGAAGTGAACTGGCTGCCTATCAATGAAATCGAAGAAAAAAGCGTTCGTTAATCCGTTTTTGGAGTTGATAAATTTCTTAGTCAGGTTTGCTAGATTCCGCCAAACCAAATAAATAAGCCCAGACATAACGTCTGGGCTTTTGTTCATCTAACTCAGAACTAGCCGTGCTTCTTCGCTGTGAGTTCCGCTATTTTAACGATCACTTGCACCGATTTCTCCATCATTTCGACAGAGATAAACTCATGAATACCGTGGAAATTGTAACCGCCAGTAAAGATGTTCGGACAAGGTAGGCCCATAAACGACAAACGAGCACCATCAGTACCACCACGGATTGGTTTAATCAGAGGCTCTACATCACATTCTTCCATCGCTTGTTTCGCCAAGTCGATGATATGTGGGTATGGCTCAACCATTTCGCGCATGTTGTAGTAGCTGTCGGTTAGCTTCAGCTCAACTGAACCATGCTTCAGCTCGGCATTCATATCATCGACTAACTTCTGCATGAAGGCTTTACGATTTTCAAGACCTTCGCGGTCAAAGTCACGAATGATGTAGCCTAGCTCACTGCGAGCCACACCAAGTTCACCAGATTTTAGGTGGAAGAAACCTTCGTAGCCTTCTGTGGTTTCTGGCGTTTGATCTTCTGGCATTTGTACTTGGAATTTAGCCGCCAAGTTCATCGCGTTAACCAATTTGCCTTTCGCTGTGCCTGGGTGCACGCTTACGCCATGAAAAACAACATCCGCACTGGTTGCATTGAAGTTTTCGTATTCTAACTCACCTTGGGGACCACCATCGATGGTGTAAGCCCATTTAGCACCGAATTTCTCAACATCAAACAAGTCTGCACCACGACCGATTTCCTCGTCAGGCGTGAAGCCGATACAGATATCACCATGAGGAATTTCTGGGTTCTCAATCAACACAGCAACTGCAGACAGGATCTCAGCAATGCCAGCTTTGTTATCCGCGCCAAGCAGTGTTGTGCCATCTGTTGTTATTAGGTTGTGACCATGAAGCTCGTGCAAATCTGGGTACTGTACTGGAGAAAGCACTTCATCACCCAAACCAAGCGCGATATCACCACCTTGGTAATCTTCGATAAATTGAGGGTTCACGTTTTTACCAGAAGCATCTGGAGCGGTATCCATGTGCGCAATAAAACCGATAGCCGGCACTTCGTAATCGACGTTAGAAGGGAGCGTTGCCATTAGGTAACCGTTGTCACTGAGCGTCACATTGCTTAAGCCAAGCTCAACCATTTCTTTTTTAAGTTGCTGAGCAAAAATTAACTGTCCATTCGAACTTGGACACGCGGCTTCGTAGGGGTTGGATTGGGTATCGAACGTGACGTAGCGAAGAAATCTTTCAACTAAATGCTTCATAATTATTCTCATTGTTCTAGGCAAAGAATATCGCACTATTGACGTTAGGTTGTGTGCGAATTCTGTCCAACATAGTTAGATGAGCCATGTTACGCTCCTGCCACAATAAGAAATTGCTTTGAATCAGTTTTTCCTTAATTATCTTAGGTTAGTCTTGAAGTGAAAGAATCACCTATTTCATTCCATCAAGTCCTCAGCTAGTTCACGCCACTCCCTGATTTCTCGATAAAAATGTTGCCATTGTTTATCAGACATCGATTTAGCAATATCAAGAACAAACATATCCGTCTTTTCTATATTTCGCTCGATTTTCTGATCCATTCCATGACCATAATAGTTTTCCGGCTGAAATACTAAGCTCATGAATATTTGCTGATATCGTGACCTATCTTCTTGGCTTTGAAAAAGAGACTCTAGTTCATTGTATACAACGCCTCGATACTCTCGCCATTCTGCAGTGTTCAACTCTAGGTCTCGCGCCAAAAGCCTCACCCTCACACGCTGCTCTTTCGTTGGTTTTCCAATCCACTGCTCTAACCATTCGATTGCAGATTCGTAGATTACCTCTCTCACTTCTTGCTCTGATTTATTTAAATATTTTGCATCTTTTTTGCGATATCTCTGCTTAATATTCGTGAGAAATTCTTGCTGCTGACTTTCAGAGAGTAGCAAACTTAGAGAAAACATATCTGGGGCGGCTTTGTGAAGCAGTCGCATATAATGAGATCTCAAAGCGTCGCGATTACTCTCGATTTCTTGCTGAGATAGGCGGCTATTCCATGTCTCTAACTCTTTAAGCTGAGATATATACTGGGGCAACTCTTCACTTTTGTGCCACGCTGCTAAGCGGCTGATCCTATCCTCAAGTATTGCCTCCTGTTCTCTGTCTAGAGTTACATAGTCATCAATATAATCAATAACGAACCAATCTATATTGCTATAAAAGAACGTTTTAACACAACCAAATAACAGCGTAGACAAAACAGTGACAAATATAACGTGAGACCAAGTCTTTCTTCTCTTTAAGGCTCTGATAAACAATCCATGTTCTCTTTTTTGCATTTTAGGTCCTATACTTTTCCCAAAGTGGCAAATAGATGGCAATACGGCAAATTGACTTGCCACTTAATAATAATATAGCGTCATTTTTTAACGTTTCGTTCACGTTTATACGAACAAGTTAAAATATACGTACAAGATTCACTCTGAATACATTCAAAAACAATGCGCCTATCTGGCATATAATTTGCTTAAATTACATCAGATTAGTTTATGGAGGAGTACCATGGCTGCTGCTGAGCAACTGGATACCAGTGTTGAGTATGAGATTCGTTACTTCGAACAAGGAAAGATATATAGTATGAGGGTGGTAGCGGACAACAAAAAAGCTGCGCATGAATACTATTTGGATTGCGGGAAGCACAATAGCGACTTATATTCTATTCGCCCGGATGAGTAAGTGACATTAAAAAGCCAGCATAACGCTGGCTTTTTGATATTGATAAGCCCTATGGCACGCCATGTCCTTTTGAAGCGACCCAAACGCGGTACCACTGTTCACGCGTTAATTCGATATTGAGCGCATTGACTGCCGAGTGAACTCGTTCAATCTTACCAGAACCTATAATAGGCATAGGCTTCGAAGGTAATCGGCGTACCCACGCGTAAATTACTTCATCAATACTATTCGCACCGACTTCTTCACGAATAGCTTCTAACTCATTACGAACACGAACGGCTTGCTCTGTGTCCCCCGTAAAGATTGAACCACCACCTAAGCATGACCAAGCCATCGGGCGCACTCGTAAAGTTTGCATCTGGTCTAGTGTGCCGTCATGCGCAACTTCGAAGTTTAGAGGGTTGATTTCCACTTGATTAGTTACAAGTGGCTTACCCAAACGTGATTGCAAAAGTTCAAATTGACGAGGTGTAAAGTTAGAGACACCAAAGTGTTTCACCTTACCGACTTTATGTAACTCTGAAAATGCTTCGGCGACCTCATCCGCATCCATTAGAACGTCAGGGCGGTGAATCAAGAGCACATCAATTTCATCAACATTCAAACGCTCAAGCGAGTTATTTATTGATTGGTAGATGTGCGCTGCACTGGTGTCGTAATGGTTTATCTTACGCTCTGGCGTTTTCTCGCCACACAAGTTGATGTCGCATTTGGTCACGATCTGAATTTGCTCACGAACGCTTTTATCCAGTGCTAATGCTTCACCAAACAGCGCTTCACATTCATAGTTACCGTAGATGTCCGCATGATCGACCGTCGTAATACCTAACTCAATGTGTTGCTTTAGGAATGACAAACGTTCTTGCGCCGTCATACCCCAATCTACTGCACGCCAATATCCTTGAACCAGTTCAGAAAACTCTGGACCGTTTGGTGCAGTCACTACTTTTGCAACCATGGGTTTCTCTCCTTTTCTTAATCTGCTTCCATCCTAGTCTTGTTTTACCGTTCGCTCAACGGGTAAACTTTCGCAATTCGAACTGGAGTACGAAATATGTCTTTTGCCCAACGACTCGCCACCTTGATTGGTGAAGAAAGTGTCAGCGGTTTCGCTCGACGCGTCGATGTATCCGAAGCTTTAATCCGAAAATACCTTAAAGGAAGTGAACCAAGCCTAACCAAAGCTAACCAAATCGCGATGCGAGCAAACTGTTCACTAGAGTGGCTAGCGACTGGCTGTGGTTACTTATATCGCCAAGCAGAAGTCGTAGATATGGAGGCTTACAAACTCGCCTACCAACATGTGATGAATGGAATGATTTCTGAGGCAGAAGAAGCACAACACCGCAAATTGGTTGCGGGTTATCAGTATCTTCGCACGCATAAAAAGTCAGATGGTTTTTTGGATGAATCTGCAATGGCTACGTTTCTCGCTCTACACCACGAAAACAAAGCTGAAGTTTCTTCGGTTTAGAAACGAATAACCTTTAGCTCAATCATCTCGCCATCGCTGTTTAATGTAACTGTTAATCTTGGCTTTGGCGCATCAAAATCTTCAGCTAAAACCCAACTCATGCTGCGTGGCGCTTTCTGCGAATAACTGTTGATGAAGAGAACAAGCTCTTTGTCTACCGTGCGAGATAAATTGCCTTTCAAACTCTCTTCGACATCATATAGCTCGCCTTGAATTTCAACTCGCGTAAGTACCAGCCCATCTTTTCTTAAATTGAGAATCAATTCATTTAAATTCTGTGCCTGATAGTCAGTCAAAAAGGAAAAGCGAATTTCTTCTAATTTTAAAATCGACTCACCATAGAGACGTTGGTGGTAATAGTGAAAATCATCCAAACAGAGCGCCACATCTTGCTGGTGCACTTCACAGTCATACCAGATACCGCCATCCTCTATAGCTTGCTTAACTTTAGAAATTGGGGCATCAGATAGGATGGTATGCCACCACTGCTCTTGGGCGTATGCGGTTTTGGAAAGAGGACTAAAAGAGAGAAGTGTAAAAAGCAAAACACGTAGCATTATTGTTCTTGAGCGAGACTTGAAAGTCTTATAGTTAGTGTAAGAGAGTCAAGATGCAAGGATAAAGGTCGATTTTTACAACAAAAAAGCGGACCGCCTAACCCGCTTATTTTTGTATCAAGCCGTAAATTGGTAATCTATCACGTAAGAACCGCGACACAACTGCGGACATTACGGGCTTTGAATCATTCACACTTCGTTCAGTTTTTTAAGGCTGTTGCGACATAACATTAAAAAGGCGCACTTCTGCGTGCGCCTCTGCCTCGTGACTCAATCGTGAGTATGCGAGTTGGGAAGTCTACTGATGCATCCCGACCATTATACGAGGAATTTCTGTAGGGTTTGAATCCATCCAAATTGTGTGTAAAACCTCACATCCCTCCTTATTAAGCAGTCATGTTGCTTTACACTTAAAGCATGGTTCATTTTTCTCAGAAAACAAGTTTCTCAATGAATTAATGTCGAAATATATGGGACCAATAGCACAGTATTTGCCAATACTTTTATAAGAGACACTAGAACAGCTCAATAGTGGAAAGCTAAATTGCATCTTTACTGATTAGGTCTAGACTCTCGTCAGCGTATAATTTCTTTCGTTCCTTCAAATCATACTTTCAGGAGAATCTGTTAATGACCAAACGCGAGAGAATTGTGAAATCTGTGTTAGCGCACGTGCCTAAAGATGCGATTAACCAGTTTGTCTCTCGAGGGTCAACGCCAACCTCTTTTTCTGTCCTTTTTATGGCTGCAATTGTTGGTACGTTAGCAGGTCTTGTCGGCACTTACTTTGAGATTGCTGTTCACTTTGTCTCTGAAACCCGTACTGAATGGCTAAAAAGTGAGATCGGCAGTGTACTGCCTTTGTGGCTCGCGGCTATTCTGATCAGTGCTGCATTAGCATTCATTGGCTACTACCTAGTTCACCGTTTCGCACCAGAAGCATCGGGTTCAGGCATTCCTGAGATCGAAGGGGCGATGGATAACATTCGCCCAGTTCGTTGGTGGCGAGTTATTCCAGTGAAGTTCTTTGGCGGTATGGGTGCACTTGGCTCGGGTATGGTTTTGGGTCGTGAAGGTCCGACAGTACAAATGGGTGGTGCGGTTGGTCGCATGGTTACCGATATCTTCCGAGTTAAAGACGACGATACTCGCCACTCTCTACTCGCATCCGGTGCAGCTGGTGGTTTGGCTGCTGCGTTTAACGCACCGTTAGCAGGCATTATGTTCGTGGTTGAGGAGATGCGCCCTCAATTTCGCTACTCATTAATTTCCATTCGAGCGGTAATCATCTCGGCTATCATGGCAAACATTGTATTTCGCGCCATCAATGGCCAAGAAGCTGTTATCACCATGCCGCAATACCAATCGCCAGAATTACAATCACTATGGTTGTTCTTGCTACTAGGTTCTTTATTCGGTGTATTTGGCGTGCTCTTCAATAAGCTAATCACCATCGCCCAAGATAGCTTTGTCGCGTTACATAAAAACGACCGTAAACGCTACTTAATCACAGGGACAATTTTGGGTGGTGTATTTGGCTTGCTTCTTCTTTACGTACCTCAGTTAACCGGTGGTGGTATTGGACTTATTCCAGACATTACCAACGGTAACTACTCTGTTTCAATTCTCGTCATGCTGTTTGTTGGTCGTGTGATCACCACCCTACTTTGTTTCGGCTCTGGTGCCCCAGGTGGTATCTTCGCACCAATGCTAGCTCTGGGTACATTATTTGGTTATGCATTTGGAGCAAGCGCAGATATGCTGTTGCCGTCATTGACTATCGAACCGGGTGTTTTTGCGATAGCAGGTATGGGCGCTCTATTTGCTGCAACGGTGCGGGCTCCAATCACTGGTATCTTGCTCGTTATTGAGATGACCAATAACTACTACCTTATCCTGCCACTCATTATCACCAGCTTAGGAGCAGTAATTGTAGCTCAGTTACTTGGTGGGCAACCGATTTACAGCCAGTTGCTACATCGTACGCTTAAAAATGACAAGCTACGTCAGCAAGATCTACCTGAAAACCAAGCTTAAGTTAATATCGGCTCCAAATTATCTTTCATCTTGAAGATATGTTTGGAGCCAGTAATTCTGTAGTTTTGCAACTTTCTACATAAATCTCCTACCAAACTCACAAAATTCCCACTCTCCGAAATTTACCTATCATTATTAAGGGCAACAACACGTTAAACTTGTTAGTATTCGCGCCTCAAATTAGAGTAATTCACCCATTTCTGGAGTCATTTTGAACTGGAAAAGACTTGTGCAGTTTTATAGTGTGCCACCATCGCAAGCGGCATTGGCACTAGGCATGATTGGGCTTGGACAAGCTTGGGCTTTATACATTCCAGAGATTGGCGAACCGATAAGACCATTTCTTGCCGCCCTTGGTGCGCTACTTCTTACTCCAGTACTACTTAAATACGCAACCAGTCCTCGTTTGTTTTTGGCGGACATCAAACACCCACTGAGCGGTAGCTTAATGGCTCCAATGAGCATGGCTTTACTCATGCTGTGTGACTATCTTGCGGTGGTTACACCAATCATCGCATACCCGTTGTGGTTTATCGCGGTGTTACTGCACTTCACTATGATGGTGTTGTTCTTTGGGTTTCAGATCATGAACTTCAAGATGTCGAACATCGTGCCAAGCTGGTTTTTGTACCCTGTGGGTTTAATCAGCTCTTCTCTTGCAGGATCTCAATTTGGACACAACGTATTTTCAGAAACCTTAGCGATGATGTGCATCGGCATTTACTTCTTCATGCTGCCATTAGTGTTATATCGCTTAGTATTCTTCGGCTCCCTGCCGCGTCGCGCTCGCCCAACATTGGCGATCATGGCGGCTCCTGTGAACCTTTCTCTGGCAGCTTACCTAGTCAACTTTGCGCAACCCGACCCGATTCTAACCGGCGCACTGGCGGGTATTGCGATTACCATGACCTTATTAATTTACCTGTGTTACTTCCGGTTAATGCGCTTAAAGTTCCAGCCGTCTATTGCTGCAGTCACCTTCCCTTCTGTGATCAGTGCGATTGCAATGCATCGTCTCACAACCTTCTTTGCTGAATCTCATCCAAACTGGCATTGGTTACATGACTTTGGCTTTCTCGAATTGAGCATTGCGACTGTACTAGTCGTTTGGGTATCTGCTGGCTACTTTAAGATGTATTGGCCAGAACTTATCAGAACGCCTTCAAAACAGCCGTAAAAAAGGATGGCGTTTGCCATCCTCTAGAAAGGTGTTTGGTTACTTAGCGTAAACCGTGGAGAAACTCAGCACGTGTCGCGGGATTGCTTTTGAAAATACCACCCAATGCTGTCGTTGTTGTTTCACTAGTTGCATCCATCACACCGCGAGATTTCACGCAGTAGTGGGTTGCGTCAATCGTCACCGCTACATCATCGGATTCAAGCAGCGTTTGAAGTGCGACAAGAATTTGCTGAGTCATACGCTCTTGAACTTGTGGACGCTGGGCAAAGAAGCGAACGATACGGTTGATCTTAGATAGACCAATGATTTTGCCACGTGGGATGTAAGCAACCGCTGCTTTGCCATCGATCGTAACAAGGTGGTGTTCACAAGTACTGGTCACTGTGATGTCTTTCACACGAACCATCTCACTCACATTCATCTTATTTTCAATCACAGTGATTTTCGGGAAATTGGAGTAATCCAAACCAGAGAAGATTTCATCCACGTACATCTTAGCGATACGGTGCGGAGTTTCCTCTAGACTATCGTCAGTAAGGTCAAGTTGAAGCAGACCTAAGATCTCACGCATATGGTGCTCGATCTTCTCTTTCTTCTCTTCACGGCTTACGTTGTTTGGGCGCATTGGCGTTTCCAAACCACGTTGCTCTAGCGCTTCTTTTACTAACTTCGCTGACTCGCTAAGACCTGACATTCCACTTCCTCTTTTGTTACTTCAGCCGATTGCACAAATCCAACCAAAATTGCATTCATACTTTTCGCTTTGAGCTGCTCAGTTTGTGTCTTTACACCAAGTCACATCAAATGTAGGTACTGAGCTGATTTTCTTGAGCTCCGCAGGTTTTTTACCCCTTTCGGATGGCTGACAAGGATACTCGGATTTTTGAATAATTACACCCATATTTTATAGGTGGACATTCTTAGGGTCTGTTGATCTTTCGAGTTGATTTTTGCAGCGAATTGTTGGGCATTTATGCTAGGCAGAGACTTTGATGTGTAGTTACCCTACATGAGAAGTCGATAACGAAGTAGAAATGACCAACAAACGCTGCCCAAAGGGTTCGTCTAAAATCGTTTTATGCTTTGTTAAGGAGTATTTACTTAGAATGACTAGGCTACACACTCCTTGCCTCGCCTAAAACGATTTTATCTCGAACAAAATTTAACTATGAAAGATTAACAGACCCTACTCAGTCCCCTTTTTATGGTAAAGTTGCCACAAAACAAAAGAACACAGGATTTTCTCAATGGGCTGCTGCGACGCACCTGGCTTGATGCCAATTGAAGAAGCGATGGACAAAATGCTATCGCGAATCAAACCTATCCAAACTACGCTTTCTCTTCCACTTGCTGAAGCACTCGGTTTTGTACTGGCAGAAGACATCCTGTCTCCTATTCACGTACCGCCATTCGATAACTCAGCAATGGATGGCTACGCTATTCGCATTCAAGATCTTGAGTCATCTTCTGTTTTGCCTCTGGCAGGTAAATCATTTGCAGGACAACCTTTTGAAGGTGAATGGCCTCAAAGTACCTGTGTTCGCATCATGACTGGCGCAAAAATCCCTGAGGGTTGTGATGCCGTTATCATGCAAGAAAACACAGAAGTGACGGATGCTGGCATTCAGTTCAACCAAACTGACGTGAAGCCACAAAACAACATCCGCCCAACAGGTGACGACATCAAGCAAGGCGACATCGTACTGGCAAAAGGTGCGCGTTTAACACCTCGCGATATTCCGATGATTGCGTCTCTTGGCGTTAGCCATGTGACTGTAGTACGTAAACCCAAAGTTGCTTTCTTCTCTACAGGTGATGAACTTAAACCATTGGGCGAACCGCTAGAAGAAGGTCAAATCTACGACAGCAACCGTTACGGCATTAAACCGCTTATCGAGAACTTCGGTTGTGAGGCGATTGATCTTGGCATCATTCCAGATTGCCCAGAGACTCTGAAAGCGACCTTTGAACAAGCGCAAACGTTGGCTGATGTCGTTGTTACCTCTGGCGGCGTCAGCGTCGGCGAAGCGGATTACACCAAAGACATTCTTGAAGAGCTTGGTGAAATTGGCTTCTGGAAACTCGCAATCAAGCCGGGTAAACCTTTCGCATTTGGTAAGCTAAGTACTGCTTGGTTCTGCGGGCTGCCGGGTAACCCGGTTTCTGCCGTGCTAACCATGTACGTGCTTGTTCAACCAATGCTGGCAAAACTTGCAGGCCATACAGAATGGAAAGCACCTGAGTCTATTCCAGCAACAACCAAAACCGCTTTTAAGAAAGCGCCAGGTCGTACCGATTACCAACGTGGTATCTACACATTAGAAGATGGCAAGTTTGTGGTCGAAACAACCGGAAACCAAAGCTCTGGCGCATTCCGCTCAATGAGCCTAGCGAACTGTTTTGTTGTATTGGAACGCGAACGCGGCCGAGTTGAAGTGGGCGAAACGGTTCAGATTCAACTATTCAACTCAACCCTTTACTAGGAAGTCGTTGTGGATATTCTTTCCGATCAGGAAATGCTGCGTTACAACCGCCAAATCATTCTTCGTCAGTTTGACTTTGATGGGCAAGAAGCACTCAAACAAGCATCGGTATTGATGCTTGGAGCTGGCGGTTTAGGCTGCGCATCAAGCCAATATTTGGCGACTGCTGGTGTCGGTAAAATCACACTGATTGATGATGATATCGTCGAGTTGTCTAACCTTCAGCGCCAAGTGCTGCACCACGATGCGGATATTGGTCGTAAGAAGATAGACTCAGCGGCAGATGCACTACGCGAACTTAACCCGCACATCATTGTACATACCATCGCAAAGCGTCTTGATGATGCAGAGCTCAAAGCGCTCATCGAACTGCACACTATCGTTGTCGATGCATCAGATAATGTAGACACACGTAATCAACTTAACCGCTTGTGTTTTGAGACCAAAACACCGCTAATTTCAGGTGCGGCCATTCGTATGGAAGGCCAAGTGAGTGTGTTTACTTACGATGACCCAGCACAACCATGCTACCAGTGCTTAAGCGCTCTATTTGGCAACGGCGCGCTCAGCTGTGTTGAAGCCGGAGTAATGGCACCTGTTGTCGGTATTGTCGGTGCAGTCCAAGCGATGGAAGCGATTAAAGTGATTGCTAACTACGGGGAACCAAAGAAAGGTAAAATTCTTATTCTTGATGCGCTCAGCATGTCTTGGCGAGAAATGAATCTGATGAAAATGCCAACCTGCCCGGTTTGTGGTTAGTGCTATAACCAATCATTCCTAAAAAGCCCAGCCGCGTGTTGGGCTTTTTCTCATTTTGATAATCATAATTCAAAACATCACATTCAAAGCCCCCACTTTCCGCAAAAACAATCAGTTAGACCTGGCACATTCCTTTCATTGCATATATTACGAACCAATGAGAGGGTAAATCATGAAAAGGACATCACTGTTACTTGGGACTCTAATGGCAAGTGCTTACGCTCAAGCAGCACCATTCGATACTTGTCCAAGCAAAGCGTATCTATTCCAATCAACCCCGGTTCAAATCTATGGCGTCAATTTGGTTACTGGCTCAACGACTCTTTTAGAGGACGACACGGGTTTGGCTTCAGGTATTAACGCCGTAGGTTTTGATTTCAGTGACCGTTATATTTACGGCTACGACACAACAAATAAGAAAATTGTTCGGCTAGGTAAAGACTTTCAAGCCGAGACCCTGAGCGTGTCAGGTTTACCTACTGACCATACCTTCTTCGTAGGTGACGTCCACAATCACGTCTACTACTTGTATCGCAAAGGGAAAGGCTTGTTTTCTATCGACCTATCTCCACTAGACTCGGATCCCTACGCGACATTAAGCATCGTAAGAATTACCTCAACTGCTAGCATTAGCCTGACGGACTTTGCTTTCCATCCAGGCGATGGCTCGCTTTACGGTATCGATAATAATTCAGGTGTCCTTTACCAATTCAACCCTAGTAATGGTAGTGCAACCGCCATTGGTGATACTGGTGAAACCGGTACATTTGGCGCTGGCTACTTCGATGTCAACGGTAACTATTACGTATCACGTAACCAAGACGGTAAGATCTACCGTATCAACTTATCTTCAGACAACGCAGCCAACATCGCTGCGGGAAATGTCCCCGCTGTTGAGTTTGTCTCTAACGGTCCAAGCTCAAGCCAAAACGATGGTGCACGTTGTGCTAATGCCCCAGTTATTGATGAAGACGATCCAATTGATTTTGGCGATGCTCCAGATAGTTACAATACAACACTCGCATCTAACGGCCCTCGCCACGAAGTAGACGGCATAACTTGGTTGGGCCCTTTAGCGCCAGACGGCGACGCTGATGGTCAGGTTGCCCCATCAGGCGATAACAAGGTCGGGATTGCAGATGAAGATGGTGTGGGTTTTGTTTTCGCTCTTGATCCAGGTGTCGGATCTGTTGTGACAGTGAACGCGTCAACTTCCGGTTATTTGAACGCTTGGTTCGATTGGAATCGTGATGGTGATTTTGATGATGAAAACGAGCATGTATTCACTGACCAGCTTCTAGCACCCGGCAACAATGTCTTGCCATTTACTGTATCCATGACCGCCACTGCTGGTAACAGTTGGAGCCGTTTCCGCTTTAGTCAACAAACTGGGCTCAACTACGATGGAGGTTCTACATCTGGCGAGGTAGAAGATCATCCCATTACGATTACCAATAACGGTTACTCAATCCAGCACTTTCCTAGTGCAAGTGGCTACGCGACCGTTGCTTATGAAGATAACTGGCCCTATACCGCCGACTACGATATGAACGATCTTGTGATGAGGTTTAATGTCAAGGAGACCAGTTTAAGCGGTGAGGTAAAAAACATTAAAATCGTTGGGGATCTGGCTGCATATGGAGCGAGCTATAGCAACGGCTTTGCATTTCGCCTACCAGGGATATCGAGAAGTGATATTAATTCGGCCATCACCACTTTATCGTACAACGACATTGTGCAAACCAGTAACGGACTAGAGAATGACGCTAGTGATGCGATTTTTATTATTCATGAAAACCTAAGTGAATATGCTTCATCGAGCTGTAAGTTCTTCCGAACTCAAGAAGGATGTAACGATAGCACAACATTCTCGTTCACTTTAGATATCTACCTACATGACAGCGTGGATACAAGCAGCCTACAGGCTATGCCATATGATCCGTTTATATTCGCGACTCCAAACACCTATCACGGTGAGGGAATTACTTTTCAGCCGGGACGTAAGTGGGAAGTACACCTAGCAGATCAAAGCCCTACAGAGAAGTTTGATGGCGCCAACTTGTTCGGCGTTGGCGTAGATGCCAGTAACCCTTCAACAGGCACCTACTTCAAAACAGCAAACAACCTTCCCTGGGCACTGCTCATTGTCGAAAACTGGCAATGGCCTCTAGAAACCGTCGATCTCGTTGAAGCTTACCCCTCATTTGCAGGTTATGCAGAATCAGGTGGTAGTCAATCAACAAGTTGGCATCAATCGCCTCTAGCCGATAAGTGTTATACGCCATAGGAGACCGTGATATGAAACACTATTTTACTCTAATCACCATGCTATTACTTTCTGCATGCGGCGGCGGTGATAGTGGCGGTAGTTCTACACCACCACCTGCACCGACTCCTGTTACAGCCCCAACAATGCAAGCGCTTGAGGTACCGGACGGGTTTGATTATAACCCTGTGGTTAACGGGACGTTAAGCGTAGATATAAGCAACTACTCAACTAATAGAGCGCACTTGACTGTCTATACAAATTTTGAGAGTGACGGCACTGACCGCTATATAGCAGACTACAACAGTGTTATAGCATCCGTTTCACTCGAGCAAGGCACCGCCAACCTTCGATATTCAACATCAGATAGCCAAGGGCCGTTATTAGTAGAAATTTGGTTGCTCGATCAGACTCAACCACTGCAAAAAGTCATTATTAACGAAGACACCAACTGGGTGCTTTAAATTGCTCAAATGGTGATCTAAAGCGCATTATCACTTTGATAGTGCGCTTTTTTTGTTGTAAAACAAAGAGGTGATGTAAAAAGCAAGGGCATAAATGGATAACGCAAAAATATACATTTATTCGTTTCTGGCGTTAACCTTCGCATTGCTAGTGATTTTGCTATTTAGCGAAACTGAAAACCAGCAAAAGGCAGTGGCGATGAAGGTAGTGAGTAACACATTAACGCAATCTCTGGACGGCCATAGGCGATACTTAGTGGTATATTCCGAGCAATATGGTCAGCAAAGAATATCAGTACCACCATCTTCAGATTGCCCGGTAGGGACAAACGCCTCTTTCGAGGTAACGTCTAGGTTGTTTTCTGCTACGCATTTCAAGTTTCTAAGCTGCCGATACGAATAGTTACGAATACATTCATATAATCTCACTGCCCCTTTAAAAAGATAGGTTTACAAAATGAGTAATCTGATTTCAGCAATCCAACTTAAAGAGTTAATAGAAACCAGATCGGTAAAAATCCTAGATGCTAGCATCACTTTCCAGATACCTTCAGAAGCACCAAAAATAACTGAACAATGGATAGCAGGATCGATACGATTTGATTACGACCATGACTTTTGTGCACTCAATTCAGACCTACCTCATATGATGCCCAGCGCAACGCTATTTCAACAAAAAGCTCGAGCGCTAGGACTAAATAACAGCGATTGTATCGTTGTTTATGACAACTCCGGAACACTCGCATCACCTCGAGCATGGTGGATGTTGTCCGCGATGGGGGCAACAAATGTATTAGTGTTAAATGGAGGATTACCTGCTTGGATTGAAGCAGGATTTGAAACAGTTAAGCAACTTAATGAACCGCAAGGCGGTGGCAGTTTTCTGGCCAAAAACAACGCATCTGCATTTATCTCCGCGGCAGAAGTACTCAAATTTTCAACAGAGCAATCTGCCAATATTCTAGACGCGCGATCCCAAGCTCGTTTTTATGGGGAAGTGCCTGAACCAAGAGAAGGTTTACGCAGTGGTCACATACCACATTCAATAAATTTGCCGTTTGGTCGCCTTCTCAATAATGGAGCTTTTAAACCGCTTGAAGAGCTGAGAGAAACATTTGTAGAGCTAGATTTAGATACTAGCAAGCCATTGGTGTTCAGTTGTGGTTCTGGCGTAACGGCATGCATTCTATTGCTTGCAGCTCATGAAATAGGGCTTGGTAGACTCTCCATATATGATGGCTCTTGGACAGAATGGGGCGCAGATACCTCTCTGCCAATAAAATGCGAATAAAATAAATAAGAAGTAATGTATGGCTGGAATAAAGAAAAACATTTGGACTCTTTACCTAATACTGTTAGCGGCTAGTGTCGGCTTATTTCTCTTATTTGGCCATTATCATTACCAATCAAACTTAAACAAGTACAAAGACAAACAGCTACTCCAGCTGGAACTGTTCTCCAACTCCGTCGAGTCGCTTTTAAAAGGGCAAGAATCATTACTTGAGGTCGTAGGTCATCAGCTTGTTCACCAAAATGATTTTACTCGAACCGCTGCGCTTCAAATTCGCCCAATATTAGACAACTTACTTAAAATCCACCCGGTAATTGCAGCGTTCGGATTAACCAACCCGAATGGCGACTATTTAGCAGTCAGCTCAAACCTCAATTTATCAAAGCTCCAAAACCTTAAAAAAGACCCTCTCACACAAAGTACGTTCATGGAAGCAGTGAGTTCAAAAAGAATGATTCTTGGCAGAACCTATTTTATGCCTGCACTTGACTCTCTGGTTATTCCAATAAGAAAAGCCATTCGAGATAGCAGAGGTAATACACTTGCCGTCATGACGGCAGGATTAAAAATGAACTCCACACTGGTTTTTCGAAGTGATGTTCATGCCCATCAGCATAATCAAGTAAGCTTAATACGTGAGGACGGCTACCTCATGTTCACTTCTTCAGCGGGAGCTTCTTACAGAAATTATCAACAACCAGTAACGACCTCGAACCAAAAAATTCTAAAATCTTTATTTGAAAAAGAGCTAGGCTTAACCCCGGAGCAAGTAAGAACATCAGATAAGACATACAATATCGTTAGCTCCGATCCAAAAGTAGACAAGCTCATCACTCTAAAATATCTACCGGACTACTCTTTATGGGCGATTTCTTCCACTAGCCTTAGCTATATTCAAAGTACTTTTTTAGAGCAGTTTACGCTATATTTTTTGGTCTTCATCTTAATTCAAGCGGGCTTCTATGCTCTTGTTAAATCAATTGCAAACAACGAGTTAGCTACTAGACAACAACTATATTTCCAGGCAACGCATGACACACTGACAGCGCTGCCTAATAGAGAATACCTGAGAAATAATATTCATAAATGGACCGATGACAAAGCCGAGCCTTTCGCTCTCCTCTTTGTTGATATGGATAATTTCAAATCAGTCAATGACACTCATGGCCATGAGTTTGGTGATCTTATTTTGAAACAAATTGCTATACGACTCAAACACTTCGGTTCTCATGGTCGCCTGATTGTTCGGGAGGCCAGTGATGAGTTCATTATTCTGACTAAAGCAATCGATGATGAGCAATTGAGACGATTTGCTCGCGAATTGATTATGACTTTGTCGCAACCCTATGCCGTTGCAGACAATCAATTCTTATTGAGTAGTAGTATAGGGATTGCCCGCTACCCAGCTCATGGTCAAGACTTAGATGCTCTACTACTGTCTGCTGATATCGCGATGTACAAGGCAAAGCAAGAAAGAAATGCTTATTGCCTATTCAATGAAGAAATGCAGGCACAACACCTAAGAAAAATGAGGATTGAGCAACGACTTCGGGTTGCCGTAGAGCATCGAGATATATTTATGGTGTATCAACCTCAACTGTGTAAGCAAGGTAAAGTATATGGTGCAGAAGCATTGGTACGCTGGATTGATGATGAACTTGGTTTTGTGCCACCAAATGAATTTATTCCTGTTGCAGAAAGCTCTGGGTTAATGGTTAGATTAGGCAGACTGATTCTAGAAAAAAGCATCGAAGATATCGCCAGCTTATACACAAATGTAGAGCAACCAATTCGCATATCGGTAAATATATCGGTCAAACAATTTCTACAAAGAGACTTCATTGAACACCTAGTATCAACACTTAATACTCACAATGTGTCTAGTCACGTTATAACACTTGAGATTACAGAAAACTTATTTATTGAAGATCTAGATAAGTTTTCACCCATCTGTCAGCAATTACACTTGATGGGTTTCCAAATATCGCTTGACGACTTTGGTACCGGTTACTCTTCTTTGAGTATGCTTAAAGCCTTGCCAATTGATGAGCTGAAAATTGACAAAAGCTTCATCGACAACATTGAAACTGATGAGAAAGCGCTCAACATGGCAAAAAACATCATCGATATTGGCAAAAACTTTGGTATGACAGTACTCGCCGAAGGTGTCGAAACCTTAAAACAGCAAGAAAAACTAACCCAATGTGGGTGCGATTTGTATCAAGGGTATCTTTTTTCAAAACCAATACCAATTGATGAGTTAGAGAGCTATGTAATGCAAAACCAAAAAACAAAAGAAGCCGCCATATAGGCAGCTTCTGCTCGGCTTGAAGTACTGTTCTAGTTTTGCATTTCCTTATACATTACTTCAACAAGCTCGCCTTTCGGGTCACCTGATAACTCCCACGTAAAGATACCGCCAAGATTAGTTTGCTTCGCCCAATCTGCTTTGGCTTTGATAGAACGTTTATCTTCAAATGAGATGAACACTTTCTTGTCTGGGTTCCATAAGTAAGGGGCTTGAGACTGTTCATCGTACTTATATTGGTAACCTTGTTTTTCGCTGTAGTTCTTCATAAGGTCCCAGAACATGAAGTAGCCATTTTCACCAGTACCAAACTGCGCGCCTTGTTCAGAAACTAGGTCTTGCGTTGGTAGGTCGCCAGAGAAGTCTTTAGTTCCTTGCCAACCGCGACCATAAAACGCAGCGCCAATCACCAATTTTTCGCTCGGAATACCCAGCTCAATCATTTGATTAATGAACACGTCAGCGCCCATGCCCCACCAACTGCGGTCAGTGGCATGCAAGTTTGTTGTGTGCCCTGTTTGTTGTCCCCAGCCGCCAAGGAAGTCATACGTCATGGCAAACATATTGGTTAAGTAAGGCTGGGCAGCTTTCCAGTCAATGCCCGCGGCTTTTGGACCGACACCCACCGCTGTTGAAAGCTCATACTCGCGCTTGGTCTTTTTCGCTAGAGCATCTAGATCACCACGCATGGTTTTAACGAGATAAGTGAAAGCGTCGCGCTCTATAGCTTTCTGCTCATCCGTAAGCTTGGTATCTGGATTCCAAGGCGAAGTCGTTAAGCCGCCGCCACCTGGGTATTCCCAATCCAAATCTATACCATCAAAGAAATCGTACTTTGCAATCAACTCGACAGCCGTTTTAGAGAACTGATCCATTGCTTGCTGGTTTTTAGCCATCGCGTGGAAAGGCTCTGACATGGTCCAGCCACCAAAAGAAGGGAGAATTTTTAGATCAGGATGTTGCTTCTTAAGCTCGGCGAGTTGAGCGAAGTGTCCTTTATATGGCACATCAACAGAAACAGGACCAAAGTCTTTCTCAAGTGCAGCCTCGGTATCAACCAGAATCGCGGTATACGGTTCTTTACCTTCACATTGCTTAGCAACTAACTTTTGAACCGTCTCAGATGCGCCAGAATGAGGACCACACATGCTCAAAAACGCGTAGATAACATGAGTCAGGTTATCAGCGGGAATATCTTTTACCGTATAAGGATTGTCTGCGTTTGCGTACTGCCAATCAGCAAAATAGCCTGCTACGACTTTTTGCTCGGCTTGTGCCATGCCCGTTAACCCCGTAAACAATGCAGCTGCGAGAAGTGTCTTTTTCATAATTTCCTCCAGAGTAATTAACTACAAATTACTCCTGAGGAATATTTTTAACTTGGAAACGAAATCAGGCTGCGAGTCATTTATAAATCCGCGCAGCCAGATTACATTAGTTGCATATTATTTGTGCTAAAGCTCTGATGTACTGTTGCCGTGCATCTGTTCATCCAAGTTAAGAACCGTAAGCGCATTACTAACGCTAGTCGCGATCACATCTATTGCACCAGTTCTTAATGCACCAAGCAGCGCCAACGGTTTGCTATTTTCCGCTGCAATCGCAATCACCTCGGCAATCGGACGAAACTCTTCAATACCTAGGCCAATCACTCGGTCACTCATCACCGTGTTGGCTACGTTACCGTGAATATCGAAGAAGTCATAGCCAGCAAAGTCCCCTACGACACCTTGCATCAATCTAGATTGCACAACTTCATCTGGCGTGAACCACCCTAGGTCGACCATATAGCTGTTTTCACTCATATCACCGATACCAACAAGAGCGACATCCGCTTTGCGCGCCAAGTCCAGAGTTTGCTTAACGGTAGCGTTTTGCATAAAGGCGACCTTCTGCTCTCGGTTTTCAGCATAGGCAGGCGCGTATAGGGTTTCTGATGTGCCGCCGTATTTCTTGGCGAATTGTCGGCAAATGTGATCCGCGTTGAACATACCGCCACGAGGGTGAATCCCGCCGATACCGCATACAAACTTACAATCGCGCGGCGTAATAACACCAATGTGGTGAGCCACAGAAGATACGTTACGCCCTTGTCCAACCGTTACCACCATGCCGTTTTTTAGGGTGCTAGTGAGGTAGTTAGAAACCAACCCAGAAACTTGTAAGCGTTGTGCTTCCTCGTTGGGTTGATCTAATGCCACCAGCGCACGTTTCACACCAAAGCGCTCAATGAGACGTTGCTCGATCTTGGCACTGAATACCGGGTGATATTTTACGGTAATTTCAACAATGCCTTCATCACGAGCTTGTTTAAGCATTCGCCCAACTTTGGCACGTGATATGGAAAACTTTCTAGATATCTCTTCCTGTGTAGCACCGTCTTGATAGTAGGCAACGGAAATCTCCGTTAATAAGTCCGTGCTTTCAATAGAAATATCTTGGTTTGAACTGCTCATGGTTTTTCTCGCCCTTTTAGAGGATCGACATTGTATGCATTAGTGAGCATCCGCTCATTGACTTAGCATATGTTCCTTTTCAATTTAACTGCTACATTTGCTCAGCGCAATGACATTTTCTCACACTATGTTTTGATGTTTTTTGTGAGCGCTCAAGCCTTGAGCAATAAGGGCAAACGTTTATTTGGATTGCAGACTGAGCGAACAGTAAAAAAACGTTGATGGAGCTCACTTAAAGTCAGTTTCTACGATTGACATTCCACCTAGATAAGATAAATATGGACACATCATTTACTCAGCTACCGATCAAATGTTCATGACAAATGTTCGGTGCCGAAATTTTCCGTAGTTGGCTGGGAAGATGTCTCGTTAATTATGATGAGACGATTAGCCGACACGCTTGCAAATGCACAAGTTGTGGTTCTAAAAACCACACTTAAGCCCATTTATATAGGATGATCGATTATGAGCAACAAGTTAGAGCAACTTCGTAAACTAACAACTGTAGTAGCAGACACTGGCGAAATTGATGCTATCAAGAAATACCAACCAGAAGACGCAACAACGAACCCATCTCTTATCCTTAAAGCAGCTCAAATCGAAGAGTATGCACCTCTAATCGACGCTTCTATTGAATACGCAAAAGCACAAAGCTCAGATAAAGCACAGCAAGTTCAAGACACTTGTGACATGCTTGCAGTGAATATCGGTAAAGAAATCCTAAAAACTATTCCAGGCCGTATCTCTACAGAAGTAGACGCTCGTCTATCTTACGACATGGAAGGCAGCGTAGCGAAAGCACGCCAACTAGTGAAGATGTACAACGATGCAGGCATCACTAACGACCGCATCCTTATCAAACTAGCTTCGACTTGGGAAGGTATCCGCGCAGCTGAGATCCTAGAAAAAGAAGGCATCAACTGTAACCTAACGCTTCTATTCTCATTCGCTCAGGCTCGTGCTTGTGCTGAAGCTGGCGTATTCCTAATTTCTCCATTCGTTGGTCGTATCATGGACTGGTACAAAGCGAAAGAAGGTCGTGACTTCGAAGCTCAAGAAGATCCAGGCGTAGTATCAGTTACAACAATCTACAACTACTACAAAGAATACGGCTACAACACAGTAGTTATGGGCGCAAGCTTCCGTAACATCGGCGAGATCCTAGAACTTGCAGGTTGTGACCGTCTGACTATCGCTCCTGCTCTACTTGCAGAGCTTGAAGCCGCGGAAGGCGAAGTTGTAGAGAAACTGGTTGACTCTAAAGGTGCTAAAGCGCGTCCAACAGCGATGTCTCACGCTGAGTTCCTATGGGAACACAACCAAGATGCAATGGCTGTTGAGAAGCTAGCTGAAGGTATCCGTAACTTCGCTGTTGACCAAGGTAAACTAGAAGCAATGATCGAAGCTAAGCTTTAATTGCTTACCAAAAGCGAGTAGCCAGTCTACTCGCTTTTAGCATCAGCGTTTTACTCAAAAAATTCTATTTGAACTGGTTTCGACGAGTTCCCTCTATTTAAATCAAATATCGAGAAGTAAATACTATGGATCGTAAATATCTAGCTAATGCAATCCGTGCACTAAGCATGGACGGTGTTCAACAAGCTAACTCTGGTCACCCAGGTGCACCTATGGGTATGGCTGACATCGCTGAAGTTCTTTGGCGTTCTCACCTAAACCACAACCCATCAAACCCTGAGTGGGCTGATCGCGACCGTTTCGTACTGTCTAACGGTCACGGCTCTATGCTGATCTACTCTCTACTGCACCTAGCAGGCTACGAGCTATCTATCGACGATCTTAAGAACTTCCGTCAACTTCACTCTAAGACTCCGGGTCACCCAGAGTACGGCTATGCACCAGGTATCGAAACAACGACTGGTCCTTTAGGTCAAGGTATTACTAACGCTGTTGGTATGGCAATGGCTGAGAAAGCACTAGCAGCTCAGTTCAACAAAGAAGGCCACGACATCGTAGACCACTTCACTTACGTGTTCATGGGCGACGGCTGTCTAATGGAAGGTATTTCGCACGAGGCATGTTCTCTTGCTGGTACACTAGGTCTAGGCAAACTGATCGCATTCTGGGATGACAACGGCATCTCAATCGACGGTCACGTTGAAGGCTGGTTCTCTGACGACACGCCTAAGCGTTTTGAATCTTACGGCTGGCACGTAATTCCAGCAGTAGACGGTCACGATGCTGAAGCAATCAACGCAGCAATCATCGCTGCAAAAGCTGACCCACGCCCTACTCTTATTTGTACTAAGACTATCATCGGTTTTGGTTCTCCAAACAAATCTGGTTCACACGACTGTCACGGTGCGCCACTAGGTGCTGAAGAAATTGCAGCAACACGTAAAGAACTAGGTTGGGAGCACGGTCCTTTTGAAATTCCGCAGGAAGTCTACGCAGAATGGTCAGCGAAAGAAGCAGGCGCAGCTAAGGAAGCAGCGTGGGACGAGAAATTTGCAGCTTATGAAGCAGCGCACCCTGAGCTGGCAGCTGAATTCAAACGCCGCGTAAACGGTGATCTACCGGCGGAATGGGAAGAAAAAGCAAACCAAATCATTGCTGACCTTCAAGCAAACCCAGCGAACATCGCATCACGTAAAGCATCTCAAAACGCACTAGAAGCGTTTGGTCAAATGCTTCCAGAATTCATGGGCGGCTCTGCTGACCTAGCGCCTTCTAACCTAACTATGTGGTCTGGTTCTAAGTCTCTAGAAGCGAACGACTTCTCTGGTAAC
>NZ_JBQEQR010000053.1:0-80882 GCF_052037695.1 Vibrio sp. WZ-1
TCAAACTTTTTTCAAGCGTTTCCGCTCGGCTAATTGGCTTGCTAACTCAACCTCGTTTCTTTCGAAGCGTTGCCGTGTCAGCGAGGTGGCATTATAGAGATTGCGATCACATTGGCAAGCCCTTTTTGACGTTTTTTTTGATTTTTTTATTGTTTGAATGTTTTTTGTTCTAAAAGGCGAGTTTTTGCTACTCTTCTCATTAGATATCACCGTAATTAGCGCTTTATAAGGAGTAAAGATGAGTTCAATTAGAAGTTATAAAGGAATACGCCCTCAACTGGGAGAGCGTGTATACGTAGACTCAACCTCTGTTTTAGTCGGTGATATCCGGATTGGCAACGATTCTAGTATTTGGCCACTCGTTGCAGCTCGTGGTGATGTAAACCATATCCATATTGGTGATCGCACTAATATCCAAGATGGCAGTGTTCTTCATGTAACTCATAAGAATGCCGAGAACCCAAACGGCTATCCACTAATTATTGGTAATGACGTTACTATTGGACACAAAGTGATGTTGCACGGCTGTGAGATTCACAATCGTGTACTGGTCGGTATGGGTGCGATAGTTTTGGATAATGTGATTATCGAGTCAGATGTAATGATAGGGGCTGGCAGTTTAGTTCCGCCTGGGAAGAGACTGGAAAGCGGCTATCTATATGTGGGAAGTCCAGTGAAACAAGCTCGCCCTTTATCAGAGAAAGAGCGAACTTTCTTACAAAAGTCTGCCAACAACTATGTGCAAAACAAAAATGACTACTTAACTGAAGTCGAAGACATCCAAGGTTAGTTAAAACCAAACAGCTAGTCGATGATGATATGGCCTTCTTCGTTGAAGGCTTCATCTTCTATTAACTCTTCTGCGATTTCTTCTAGATCAAAGCGAAAATCAACGAAAGCCTCAATGGCTGCTTGCTCATTATCTATAGCTGAGCCACTCAGCTTTTCTAATTTTTGTTTGGTTACGTAGCACTCAATCAATGCGCCAGACTGTTGAGCGGCAAAGTTTACCGATTGAGATGCTTCATCCCACGACTGCATGTCTGGGAATAGAATAGATTGGTTCATCGCTTATAGACCTTCAAGGTTCTTTCTTAATTCTCTGAGAATTTGTTTTGCGCCGGGACGCAAGCCACGCCATAACATAAAGCTTTCAGCCGCCTGTCCGACCAACATTCCAAGACCATCATAAGCATGAGCCGCACCGTGCTCTTTCGCCCACAGGTTAAAGCTTGTTAACCCTTTCCCATACATCATGTCGTAGCTAGTGCTGTTAGTGGAAAAGATAGCAGAGGAGATCGCGGGCAACTCGCCGCTTAATGAAGCAGAAGTTGAGTTAATAATCACATCGTACGCTTCTTCTATTGTAGTCATCTCTTTCGCTACGATAGAGCCGTGTGACTCGAATAGGTCTGCAAGCTGTTGTGCTTTACTAAAAGTACGGTTAGTAATAGTCAAAGAAGCAGGCTTCTGATCTAGGAGTGGTTTAATCACACCACGCGCAGCACCACCAGCGCCAATGATCAGAATTCGCGCACCTTCCAATACAACTTGATGCTGCAGTAGGTCTTGTACCAAGCCCGCGCCATCAGTGTTGTCACCAATGATTTCTCCGTCATCCAGCTTCTTCAGCGTATTCACAGCACCTGCTAACTCCGCTCGCTCGGTAAGACGGTTGGCAAATCGATAAGCATCTTCTTTAAAAGGTAATGTCACGTTACACCCTTTCCCACCGTCAGCGAAAAACGCTTTCGCAGCTTCAACAAAACCATCAACAGGGGCGGTTTCTGCGGTGTACACCAATGACTGATTGGTTTGACGAGCAAACAAGGTGTGAATGAATGGCGACTTGCTGTGTCCAATAGGATTACCAAACACGGCATAACGATCAATTTGCTGAGTCATTTCCTTACCTTTATATAGAAAACAGGGCCATCTGATTACCGATGACCCTATCACTATCTATCTATATAGAAAAGGAGATTCAGCGCTTACCACTCTCGCGGCGTTAGGTATCGCTCGTAAAGTTCAGCTTCTGGAGAACCCACCTGTGGCTCATAACTGTACTCCCAACGCACAAGAGGCGGCATCGACATAAGAATAGACTCTGTCCGTCCACCACTTTGCAAGCCAAATAGCGTGCCGCGGTCATATACTAGGTTGAACTCAACATAGCGACCACGACGGTACAGTTGGAACTCACGCTCGCGCTCACCGTATTCAATATCTTTACGACGAGATACGATTGGTAAGTAAGCTTGGCAATAACCTTTGCCAACCGCTTTGATATAGTCAAAACACTTGTCAAACTCCCAATGATTTAAGTCATCAAAGAACAGACCACCAACACCACGAGTTTCATGTCGATGTGGAAGGAAGAAGTATTTATCACACCACGCTTTGTGCTCTGGGTAAACTTCGTCACCAAATGGCGCACAAAGCTGTTTTGCTGTGTCGTGCCATGATTGGCAGTCTTCTTCAAATGGGTAGAAAGGCGTTAGGTCAAAACCACCACCAAACCACCAGATTGGGTCTTCACCGTCTTTCTCTGCAATAAAGAAGCGGACATTGGCATGTGAAGTAGGTACATAAGGGTTTTTAGGGTGAATAACCAAGGAAACACCCATCGCTTCAAAACGACGACCAGCTAACTCTGGACGATGCGCCGTCGCAGACGCTGGCATTTCATTACCTTCTACATGAGAGAAGTTCACTCCCCCCTGCTCGAAGATATGGCCATCACGCAATACGCGAGTACGGCCACCGCCACCAAGACGCCCTCCTTTTTCACGTTGCCATGCATCTTCGACAAAGACGGCCTTTCCATCTTCTTGTTCTAACTGCTGGCAAATGGAATCCTGAAGGGACATCAAGAACTGCTTTACGGCGTGCTTATCGATTGCTGACATACGTGTAATACCTATTGATTGCTGACTAGCAGGGTTAGCCCTGTCTTAATATTTGCGAGGTTTTAGCATCACGAATTTCACTAGGCTTGTCACGACCGCTGGTTTCACCACGTAAGATCGCCACAAGTCTATCGCCTAACTGTTCTTCGACTTCTTCCGTCGTCATACAAGGAGGCAGACCAGTAAGATTCGCGCTGGTAGAGGTTAGCGGCTTTCCGAACGCATTACATATCTTTTGTACTAAAGGATGATTCGTCACACGCACTGCGATTGAATCAAATTGCCCCGATACCCAGTGAGAAACTTTGTCACTTGCTGGCATGATCCACGTGTATGGACCTGGCCAAGTTGCATGGACTTTATCTAACTGCTCTTGAGTAAGCTGAGATTCATCAATGTAAGGCAGAAGCTGCTCATAACTCGCAGCAATTAGGATTAAACCTTTCTCTACTGGACGCTGTTTTAGCTCTAGCAGCTTTTGAATCGCTTCTGGGTTATCTGGGTCACAGCCAACACCAAATACCCCTTCTGTTGGATAGGCAATCACCTCGCCTGTTTGTAGTGCCTCTAGCACCTGTTCAAAGTTATCCACTGATGACTTCCTGATAGTATTGTTTGTTGTGTTTGTACTAAGTGTACAAATATTCATTCTCAGAGACTAAAGCAATTTGTTTATAAAATGTATCAATAGCATTTACAAACACACGCAAACGTTTGCTTGAGATAAAAATCCCCGTATAATGCGCACAAATTTATCAGCTCACCTAATTTTGCAGCTTGAAGGAGTTTGAGATGAAAGTCGGTATCATCATGGGTTCTAAATCAGATTGGCCAACCATGAAACTAGCAGCGGACATGCTGGATCAATTTGGCGTGTCTTACGAAACAAAGGTGGTGTCAGCTCACCGTACTCCTCAACTATTGGCTGATTACGCAACCAGCGCCAAAGAACGCGGCATTAAAGTCATCATCGCAGGTGCGGGCGGTGCAGCTCACCTACCAGGCATGGCAGCAGCATTTACTAGCGTTCCGGTACTTGGCGTCCCTGTTCAATCTCGTGCACTAAAAGGCATGGACTCACTGCTTTCTATAGTACAAATGCCAAAGGGTATTGCGGTAGGCACATTGGCTATTGGTGAAGCAGGCGCAGCAAACGCAGGCATTCTGGCTGCTCAAATCCTTGGTACACATGATGAAACGATCATGGCAAAAGTCGAAGCGTTCCGTAACGAACAAACGGAAACCGTATTGGCGAACCCAAACCCTGCTGAGGATTAATCAGATGCATGTACTGGTTCTTGGTGCGGGTCAGCTGGCCCGTATGATGTCTCTGGCTGGTGCGCCACTGAATATTCAAATTTCAGCTTACGATGTGAGTAGCGGTAATATCGTGCATCCACTGACTCAGCACGTGATCGGCAACGGCTTAGAGAATGCGATTGAACAAGTCGACGTTATTACTGCTGAGTTTGAGCACATCCCTCATGACGTGCTTGATGTATGCGAAACGAGCGGCAAGTTCCTACCAAGTACGCAAGCCATCAAAGCAGGCGGTGATCGCCGCATTGAAAAAGCATTGCTTGATGATGCTGGCGTACGTAACGCGAAATACTACGTCATCGAAACTCGTGAAGACTTTGACCGCGCCATTGAACACGTTGGTATGCCAATGGTTCTGAAAAGTGCCTTGGGTGGTTACGATGGCAAAGGCCAGTGGCGTTTAAAAGAAACTTCTCAAGTCAAAGACATTTGGACAGAGATGGCAGAGTGCATTGCGGCAACACCAACTCAAGCGATTGTTGCTGAGGAATTTGTCCCCTTTAACCGCGAAGTTTCACTGGTTGGTGCACGTAGTAAAGAGGGCAGTGTTGAAGTGTACCCTCTGGCAGAGAACGTTCACACCAATGGTGTATTGAGTCTTTCTACTGCGATAGATGCGCCAGAGTTGCAAGAGCAAGCAAAACAGATGTTCACGGCCGTTGCCAACAGCTTGAACTACGTTGGTGTGCTAGCGCTGGAGTTCTTCGACGTTGACGGTACTTTACTGGTTAATGAAATCGCACCACGCGTACACAACTCTGGTCACTGGACTCAACAGGGTGCAGAAACTTGTCAGTTTGAGAACCATCTCCGCGCCGTGTGTGGCATGCCTTTGGGTAGCACGAAGTTGGTTCGTGAAACCTCGATGATTAATATTCTTGGTGAAGACACACTACCAGAAGCATTGCTAGCGATGGATGGTTGCCACATTCATTGGTACGGCAAAGAAAAACGTGTCGGTCGCAAGATGGGTCACATCAACGTATGTGGTGACTACACTGGCGAACTTAATCGCAAACTCTGTGCATTAACAGATGTTTTGGATGAACAGGCTTTCCCTGCTGTGCATGAATTTGCCAAGCAGTGGCAAGCATAGAATAGCATCGGAATAAATAGCAAAAGGGTCGCATGATGCGACCCTTTTTAATTCGTACTGAAGGTTATTGTGATTGAGTATGCTGGCACTTACGACTCGCGCATTGCAGTTTAACCCCGCTGGCAAGTTTCTTTTCTACCAACAAGGTAAATCCACATTCCTCGCAGCGGCCTCTTACAGGCGGCAAGTTCACTGCAAACTTGCACTTCGGATAGTTATCACACGCATAAAATGTTTTACCAAATCGGGTCTTACGCTCAACCAAATGTCCTTTGCCGCATTCAGGGCAAGCATGTAACTCTTTTGCTTGTTGCTCAGGCTCAGGTTGGTTAATCGACTCAATATGATGACATTCTGGGTAATGGCTGCAACCGACGAACATACCGTAGCGCCCCTGGCGGAGAACCAACTCATTACCACACTCTGGACAAGGCACACCTAACTCTTTGACGATGTGGCCGTCATTGCTGTGTAATGGCTTAATGTAATCGCAACTTGGATACTGGCTACAACCTAAAAAAGGGCCATGTTTGCCATGCTTAAGCGAAACTTCCCCACCGCACTTAGGACACGGTTCGCGCTCAAGCGCATGTTCGTGTGCCGAGAAAAGGCTGTGATCTATTTTACTACTCATACTCACCGCTCAAGCAGAAGATATTAATGAAGAATACCTTGTTCCTTGGTGTATAGCAGCTCTTCCATCAGCGTGTAGGCGTTCTCGTTACCCGGAACATTAAACAGTACCATCAAGATAATCCATTTAAGGTCCTCAAGCTCAAACTCATTGGTTTCAAGCCCCATGACACGGTCGATAACCATCTCACGCGTTTCTGTGGTCAGAACATTGATTTGCTCTAGGAACAATAAGAAACCACGACATTCCATATCCAAACGCTGCATCTCAGATGCGGTATAGATACGTGTCGACGCCGCAGCAATGCAGGTTGAAATCGCTGAATGCGCATCGCTTTGTTGCAACGCCGCCAGTTCTTCTAACCAGACAAGGGCTTTGTAGATGTCTTTTTGCTGGAAACCTGCACGAAGCAATTCGTCTTCCAACTCGTCTTGATCGACCTGTAAATCTGCATCGCTATGGATGTAGGTTTCAAACAGATACATAAGTATATCCATCATCATAGCTAGCCCCTCCCCTTTCGAATATAGCCACCGGATACTGCAACAACATGCCCTGAAAGCTCAAGCTCTAAGAGCTGCATCATGACTTCTTGGACAGGTATATTGGTCCTGTTTGCAAGAATATCAACTGGTGTAGCCTCATTTCCTACGTTAGCTAACAGCTGAGGAAATGGCAATTCTTCTTCATCAATTGGCGCAGAAAATAAATCTAAGCTCTGATTAATAGACCAGTCGAGCAGTGACTGTATTTCATTTAACACATCTTGAGTAGTTTGTACGAGGCAAGCTCCGTTACGAATCAATTGATTGCCACCACTGGCGTTGGGTGCATTAATAGAAGCAGGTAGAGCAAATACTTCACGCCCTTGCTCTAAGGCGTAACGTGCGGTTATCAAGGAGCCACTTTTTTCAGCCGCTTCCACCACCAGCACTCCCAATGACAAACCACTAATAATTCGATTGCGGCGAGGAAAGTTTTCAGCACGCGGTTTCGCATCAGGACGAAATTCAGAGACTAGCGCACCACTCTCCATCACTCGTTGCGCTAAATTTCGATGTCTGGCGGGGTACACTTGCTCTAACCCAGAGCCCAGCACAGCAACTGTTTTGCCACCAGCCATAAGCGCGCCATCATGTGCATGACCATCAATGCCCAACGCCAAGCCGCTGGTTACAATAAAATCATGTTGCACCAAGTCAGATGCAAAGCTTCTTGCATGATGTAATCCATCAACACTGGCATTACGACTGCCAACCATGGCAATTTGGGGCTGAGATAAACAACTCGCTTCTCCCTTTACAAATAATAAAGGAGGCGGCGCGACGACTTGCTTAAGGAGCGGTGGATAAAGAGGATCCGTTAAAGTAAGAATATGATGAGAAGACGCTTGCGCCCAGGAAAGACAAGCATCAACTTCTTTGTCGACCTCTGCCCATACTTGTAACTGCTTCGCTGTAAAGCCCAAAAGCTGAAGTTGCTCAGTTGAGTATTGGACAATATTACTCGGCGTGTCTTTACTCAACAGCTTATTCATTTTAACGCCACCAATGCCTGGCAAACAGCTCAGTTTTAGCCAGGCTGCGAGGTCAATATCATTGTGTGGTTTCATTAGTGGCAGGTTCCTCCATCAGAGGAGAAACCACTGATACCTCTTTATTTATCGGCTTAGTGCTATTGGTGATCAGTGCAAGGCTAAAATATTCGTAAGGGCGGATAACAAGGAGCTCACCAACTTTACTCTTAGGCAGCATGACTTCGGAATCAAACAAGTTACCATCTTTTGTATAGCCATCACCGTTTTGATAGATAACATGGGCATCTTCCATCAGGTTTAGCATACTTCCCTGCCGTAAATTATCTTGCGTACCTACCCCCAAGACGACAACTTGATTCGTAGAGCTAAACCTAACTCCTTCAATATTCCCTAAGATTTTTGCCGATATATTTGCGGGAGCTGGTTGCGGGTAAAAGGTGGTTGAAAGGTTACGGTTTTCTACGGGCTCAATTGGTAGAGCAATATCGTTGCGCTCAATCTCCTGGCGTTGACTCATAATTCTGATGCTCGAAAAGTCGTTTTGAGACAAAACTAAGCGTCCTTTCGCAACCAATTTTAAAGCTGTTGCAGATATCGAAATATCTTCTCTATCGTACTCATCTACAGGTCGGTAAATAGCCCAATTCTGATCCGTTTGAGCCCCACTGATATACAACACTTCTTCACTGGTAAAGTACTTACGTCCTCTACTGCTACCCATCACTTTTGCAGCATTCTCTAGCTCGCTACGCTCAACTAATCGGTCTGAATTCAAATAAGGAAGTACCAAACCTTCTTCAATTGTCGGCACCGCTTTTTTTTCAGTAACCCTCACTTTAGGGCTCAATTTTTTAACTGGTTTTAAGCTTAATACTGGCTGACCGTTGATCCACACTAAAGATAATTTGTCGCCTGGGTAAATCAGGTGCGGGTTATCAATTTCTGGGTTCACCTGCCACAAACGAGGCCATAACCAAGGACTATCAAGGTACAGCGCTGAAATATCCCAAAGCGTGTCACCTTTGACTACAACATACGTTTTGGGGGCATCACCTTTGATGGTAAGTGGTTGGGAATCCGTGCTTGCTACCGCACCGAAAGAAAAAAGTAACGGCAACACAATGCGAGAAACACTGCAAAAAATTCGATTCATGACCCGGTCCCTTGGTCTGTTTGGCAGTTGTCGGTATGGAAATTGGTACCGGGATGCTGTCATTTAGGTCATAAAATGTCTAGAATTGAGCCAACAAGGTTTGTGCTGTTACGGCACAGTTCAATATTTCGAGTGAATATGTCTGTATTACAAGTATTAACATTCCCAGATGATCGCCTGCGTACCGTTGCAAAGCCTGTAGAAGAGGTGACACCTGAGATTCAAAAAATCGTCGATGACATGATTGAAACCATGTACGACGAAGAAGGTATTGGCCTGGCTGCAACGCAGGTTGATATCCACAAACGTATCGTAGTGATTGATATTTCAGAAACTCGTGATGAGCCAATGGTGCTGATCAACCCAGAGATTCTGGAAAAGCGTGGCGAAGATGGCATTGAAGAAGGTTGTCTATCGGTACCTGGCGCTCGTGCACTTGTGCCTCGCGCAGCAGAAGTGACAGTTAAAGCCCTAGATCGTGATGGCAACGAATTCACTTTTGATGCTGATGATCTACTAGCAATCTGTGTTCAACACGAACTAGACCATTTAATGGGTAAATTGTTCGTTGATTACCTATCGCCATTGAAGCGTAAACGTATTCAAGACAAGCTAGCAAAAATCAAACGCTTTAACGAGAAACAGCAAAGCGCTTAATCTCGATACAATTTAATTAGAAGGAAGCCTACCTTGAGTCAGTCTTTACGTATTGTCTTTGCAGGTACTCCGGATTTCGCCGCCCGTCATTTGGCGGCGTTGTTGTCTTCGGAGCACGAAGTAATTGCGGTTTACACTCAACCAGACCGCCCTGCTGGCCGTGGTAAAAAACTTACTGCAAGCCCAGTAAAAACCATCGCACTAGAGCACGATATTCCGGTTTACCAACCAGAAAACTTCAAATCAGACGAAGCAAAGCAAGAGCTTGCCGATCTGAACGCCGACATCATGGTAGTGGTGGCTTACGGTCTATTGCTTCCACAAGTTGTGCTAGACACGCCTAAACTAGGCTGTATTAACGTTCATGGTTCGATTCTTCCTCGCTGGCGCGGCGCAGCACCTATCCAGCGCTCAATCTGGGCTGGCGATGCAGAAACCGGCGTGACCATCATGCAGATGGACATCGGCCTAGATACAGGTGACATGCTGAAAATCGCAACACTGCCGATTGAAGCGAATGACACCAGTGCATCAATGTACGAGAAGCTTGCAGGCTTAGGCCCTGATGCTCTGACCGATTGTTTAACGGACATTGCGACTGGCAAAGCAGAACCAGTGAAGCAAGATGACGAGCTAGCAAACTACGCGAAGAAACTGAGTAAAGAAGAAGCGCGCATCGATTGGAATGACGACGCGGCACACATTGAGCGTTGCGTTCGCGCATTCAACCCATGGCCAATGAGCCACTTTGAAGCGGCTGAAAACAGCATCAAAGTATGGCAAAGCCGTGTGGCGGAACAAACCAGTGACAAGCCAGCGGGCACTATTGTGCAAGCAGATAAAACCGGTATTTATGTTGCGACAGGCAATGGCACACTGGTACTGGAACAACTGCAAGTTCCGGGTAAAAAAGCCATGTCAGTTCAAGATATTCTGAACTCACGTGCATCTTGGTTTGAAGTTGGCACTCAACTGGTTTAAAAACCAGGCAATAGTGTCAAAGACCAATAATACGAACTTTTAGAGGGCAGAGATGCCCTCCTTTACTTTAAGGTACTCATCATGAATGTTCGCGCTGCGGCTGCCAACGTCTTGTATCTTGTCGTCGACAAGGGCCACTCACTTTCAAGCGCTCTTCCAGCGGCTCAACAAAACGTACGACCACGTGACCACGCTCTTCTACAAGAGATCTGTTACGGTGCTCTACGTTACCTCCCTCGCCTAGAAATGATTGCAAACCAGTTGATGGATAAGCCGTTAAAAGGCAAACAACGTGTTTTCCATCACCTGATTTTGGTTGGTATTTACCAATTGAGCTTCATGCGTATTCCTGCGCACGCTGCAGTGGGTGAAACGGTTGAAGGTACTAAAGAGCTGAAAGGCCCCCGCTTGCGTGGTCTTATCAACGCCGTATTACGTAACTATCAGCGCAACCAAGAAGAGCTGGACCAAATGGCGGTCAGCAACAATGCGGGTAAGTACGGCCACCCAAGCTGGTTACTTAAACTGCTGCAAGAAGCTTACCCAGAGCAGTGGGAAAGCATTGTTGAAGCCAACAACCAGAAAGCGCCAATGTGGCTGCGTGTAAACCACCAGCACCACACTCGTGATGACTACCTTGCGCTACTCAAAAATGAAAACATTGATAGCACGCCACACACACAAGCAATGGACGCCCTAAAATTGGCCGCGCCATGCGACGTGATGAAACTACCGGGCTTTGAAAAAGGTTGGGTATCGGTACAAGATGCAGCGGCGCAACTGTCGATTAATTACCTAGAGCCAAAAGATGGCGAGCTGATCCTAGACTGCTGTGCAGCACCGGGTGGTAAGACAGCGCACATTCTTGAGCGTACGTCTGGCAGCGAAGTGGTTGCCATCGACTGCGATGATACGCGTCTTAAACGTGTGCACGAAAACCTGAAGCGTCTCAACCTTCAGGCAAAAGTGGTTTGCGGCGATGCGCGTAATCCTCAAGAATGGTGGCAGGGCGAACAATTTGATCGCATCTTGTTAGATGCACCGTGTTCTGCGACGGGGGTAATTCGTCGCCACCCAGACATCAAATGGCTACGTCGTGCTGATGATATTGCCGCACTTGCTGAGCTACAGAGCGAGATTTTCGACGCAATGTGGACGCAGCTGAAACCTGGCGGCACCATGGTTTACGCAACTTGTTCAATCACACCACAAGAAAACGTGGAACAAGTAAAAGCGTTCTTAGCACGTACTGCTGATGCGCAATTGATGGACTCCGATCCAAAGCAACCTGGTCGTCAGATTCTGCCAGGTGAAGAAGATATGGATGGTTTCTACTACGCAGTGCTAACAAAAAAACACGCGTAACAGCATGCTAAATAGGGCGATTGAAGTGAATTCAATCGCCTTTTTCAGATAACGAGTAAAGAGTATGAAAATCATTATTCTTGGTGCAGGTCAGGTTGGCGGCACATTGGCGGAAAACCTAGTTGGTGAGAATAACGACATCACCATCGTCGACAAAAATGGCGACCGACTGCGTGAGTTGCAAGACAAATACGACTTACGAGTGGTTAACGGTCACGCCAGTCATCCAGACGTACTGCATGAAGCGGGGGCACAAGATGCCGACATGCTCGTCGCAGTAACCAACACCGATGAAACCAATATGGCCGCTTGTCAGGTTGCTTTCACTCTATACAACACGCCAAACCGCGTTGCACGTATTCGTTCTCCAGAATACCTAGCAGAAAAAGAAGCGTTGTTTAAATCTGGTGCCATCCCTGTCGATCACCTTATTGCACCAGAAGAGTTGGTGACCAGCTACATCGAACGTCTCATCCAATACCCAGGTGCACTGCAAGTGGTAAGCTTTGCCGAGCAGAAAGTCAGCCTAGTGGCCGTAAAAGCTTACTATGGTGGCCCCTTGGTTGGTAATGCTCTGTCTGCCCTACGTGAACACATGCCGCACATCGATACTCGTGTTGCTGCTATTTTCCGTCAAGGACGTCCGATTCGTCCACAAGGCACCACCATCATTGAAGCCGATGATGAAGTGTTCTTCGTGGCTGCAAGCAACCACATTCGCTCGGTAATGAGTGAGCTTCAACGCCTAGAAAAACCATACCGCCGCATCATGATTGTTGGTGGTGGTAACATCGGTGCTAGCTTAGCCAAACGCCTTGAGCAAACTTACAGCGTGAAGCTGATCGAGCGTAACTATCAGCGTGCAGAGAAGCTGTCTGAGCAACTAGAAAACACCATCGTTTTCTGTGGTGACGCAGCAGACCAAGAGCTGCTGACCGAAGAAAACATCGACCAAGTAGATGTCTTCATTGCGTTAACCAACGAAGACGAAACCAACATCATGTCAGCGATGTTGGCAAAACGCATGGGCGCGAAAAAAGTGATGGTGCTGATCCAGCGTGGAGCTTATGTCGATCTTGTACAAGGTGGTGCGATTGATGTGGCGATCTCACCTCAGCAAGCGACCATTTCGGCTCTACTGACGCACGTTCGTCGTGCTGATATTGTTAACGTATCCTCTCTGCGTCGTGGCGCGGCAGAAGCCATCGAAGCCGTTGCACACGGTGACGAAACCACGTCTAAAGTAGTCGGTCGTGCGATTGGCGATATCAAACTCCCACCAGGAACCACCATTGGTGCTATCGTTCGTGGCGAAGAAGTACTTATCGCACACGATCGCACTGTCATCGAACAAGATGACCACGTCGTGATGTTCCTGGTCGACAAAAAGTACGTACCAGACGTCGAAGCGCTGTTCCAGCCGAGTCCATTCTTCCTCTAGGATTTTCCTATGGTCAACTTACGTCCCGTACTGTTTGTTATCGGGCTGGTTTTATCCAAACTGGCCCTTTTTATGTACGTGCCGACTTTGGTCGCGTTTTTCACCGGTACAGGCGGATTCCTTGATTTCGCTCAGTCCGTAGTGATCACCCACCTAGCCGCATTCATCTGTTTGACGATTGGTCGAACGGCTAAGTTCAAGCTTAGTGTCCGTGATATGTTCCTTATCACCAGTTTGGTATGGACCATCGCTAGTGCCTTCGCTGCGTTACCATTTGTGTTCATTAACCATATCAGCTTTACCGATGCCTACTTCGAGACCATGTCTGGTATCACCACCACAGGCTCAACCGTGTTAAGTGGATTAGACGATATGGCTCCGAGCATCTTATTGTGGCGCTCCATCCTGCAATGGCTTGGTGGTATAGGCTTTATCGTAATGGCGGTTGCTATCCTACCAATGCTTAACGTTGGTGGTATGAAGCTGTTCCAAACTGAATCCTCTGATTGGTCTGATAAAAGCAGCCCGAGAGCGAAAACCGTCGCGAAGAACATCGTATTGGTGTATTTGATGCTAACTGGCTTGTGTATCGTGGGCTACTTGCTAACAGGCATGAACCTGTTTGAAGCGATCAATCACGCCTTCACGACCCTCTCGACGGGCGGTTACTCAACGTCTGACGGTTCAATGAACCACTTCTCTAACGGTGCACATTGGGTTGCCACTACCTTTATGTTCCTTGGTGGGTTGCCATTTCTACTTTTCGTCGTCGCATTGCGCAAACGTAGTATCGATGTATTGGTGAAAGATGCGCAGGTTCGCGGCTTTGCCTATCTATTTTTGTTCTCGAGTTTGGTTGTGTCTGCTTGGTTAGTTATCCGCGATGGCTACACCATTTTGGATGCACTGCGCGTTTCAATGTTTAACATTGTCTCAGTCGTCACCACAACAGGTTTTGGTCTAGAAGACTTCACTGCATGGGGCGCGTTGCCAACCACACTATTTGCCTTCTTGATGATGGCAGGCGCGTGTTCAGGCTCAACCGCTGGCGGAATTAAGATCTTCCGTTTCCAAATCGCAATGACCCTGCTCAATAAGCAGATCATGAAACTCATCCACCCATCAGGTGTATTCGTTCAGCGCTACAACCAGCGCCCAGTGAACGATGACATTGTTCGCTCTGTTGTTGCGTTTGGTTTAATGTTCTTTATCACCATCATCTTTATCGCAGGTTGCTTAAGTGCACTCGGTCTTGATCCGCTGACCAGTATTTCTGGTTCAATTACCGCAGTCGCAAACGTAGGTCCTGGCATGGGCAGCGTGATTGGTCCAACAGGCAACTTTGCACCTCTACCAGATACCGCAAAATGGCTATTAAGCTTTGGTATGTTGCTGGGGCGCCTAGAAATTCTGACTATTCTTGTGCTGTTCTTCCCTGCGTTTTGGCGCCGTTAAACAGACTCAAACAAAAGGTATAACAATGAAAACATGGATCACTCTGGCGACCCTACTCGCCACCTCATCGGTTTACGCGGCAGAGGTCGTGCAACTAGCAGATGGACGTGAAGTAAAACTGAATGATGACTTCACATGGGAATACGTCGTAAAGAAAGCTGAGCCGGAAAGCACATTAGAAAAAGTTGAGGCTGTAGAAGCTGCGGCAGTCGTGGCTTCAACAACTGCTGTTGAAGCGGTTACCATGCAAACCACTAAAGCACCTGAGATTGCAGCAATTCCCGTCGTAAACAAGAAAGTCGGTACTACTGTTGTTATAAACGCGAAGAAGCCAACCATGCAGCTGTCTGATTCGGGTGTGGATGTCTTGATTGGTTCTGCAAGCTACGAAGACGGTGAGCTAGTTCTACCGACTTCTATCACCAACCAAAGCTCACAATCGGTCATTCAGGTTGAAGTAGAAGTACAGGTATTCGATATGTCTGGTAAGCAGTTGGCGAAAGAGAGCGTTACTGTTTGGCAATCTATTAAGCGAATCGCTGATACTTACCTACGCCCACAGCAAGCCGAACAAGGGAAAGTGATCAAACTGGCAGTACCACAATCGCAGCAATACCAGTTCTCAGCTGAAGTGTTGGAAGTGAAAACTCGCTAATGCGATAGTGGATGCTTTGTCGAACCTATCAGCTAGATAGGCTCGACAAAGTAATAAATCGCAAAGAAGTGACACACACAACCCGCCAACACAAAGCCGTGCCAAATTGCGTGATTGAACGGAATTCGCTTAGCAACGTAAAAAATCACCCCTATCGAGTACACCAAGCCACCCGCTGCTAAAAGCGTCAAACCACCAATATCCAGATTTATCGCCAGTTGGTAAATCACGATCAACGATAGCCAGCCCATCACTAAGTAAGTCATCAAAGACAGCTTCTTAAACCGGTAAACAAATGCGACTTTCATGATGATGCCGATCAGGGCAATGGTCCAAATCACAATCATCAATCCTATTGCCAGTGGGGTACGCAGACTCACCAATAAAAACGGCGTATAACTACCCGCAATCAGCAAATAAATGGCGCAATGGTCAAAGGTCTTTAGCCAACGCTTGGCTTTAGGAGACGGAATCGCATGGTAGAGAGTCGAGGCGAGAAACAAGACGATCATACTTGAACCATAGATCGCCATGCTAGTAATAGTCAGCGCATCAGCTTGCTGGTTGACCGCTTTTATCAGCAGTAAAACCAGCCCAACAATACCGAAAATCATCCCGATACCATGAGTAATGGAGTTGGCCAGTTCTTCGCCCTGACTGTATTGTGCTTTCTGAGGTGAAGACATCAACGCGCCTATACTAGAGTTTTGAATGTTAACTCTAGTATGTCACATTAAGCTTACACGTGTAAGCTTAAATTAAAACTCGGGCGCTGCCGTCGTTTGTTCTAAGTAATTCAGAATCATCGGACCGACTTCTTCCAGCTTAGTGTTCACCGGAATGCTCAGCTCACGCTTGAGTTTGCCGCTACCAAGTAAGCTAGCCAGCATACCGCTCGCACCACTACGAGTACGATCAACCTCAAACCAGAGTTTAAGGTTTTGCTCATCACGATGGGCAACAAACTCCAACTCACGCCATACACCATGATACGGGCCGTCGGTTGGTACCATCTCAAACTCTTGCACAAATGGTAGATCGAAGCCTTTCACTTCTTCACACTCAACTTGGCGAATGCGCAAACCTTGCGATTCAAAAGCAGATAACACCGCATCCATGAGTGGGTCGGGTCTGACGGTAAGAATATCTTTGTCGGTAGGGTCGAGCGCCATCGCAACATCCAACCCAGTTTCTAACCAGACTTTGGCATCACCAATGGTAACAGGAGTATTCCAAGGCACATCCAGCTTTACTTCAAAAGTACGCTCTTCACTTGGATGTATGGTAAAAGCGTAAGGTAAAGTCCAATTTGCTAGAACATGGGTTTGTGGAAGACGGCGTAAGCTATGGCCTTCACGAGCACCACGATCATCAGGGACTTCCGCGATGTATCGACAGCATAACTTCAAATCGATGTTATCAATCGCCTGATCACTGGATCCACCATAAACGTGAATTGAGATATCAACACTTTGGCCAGGATAAAGCACATCCTGATTAAGAACTGAATCTACCTTGGCGCTGCCGATTCCAAAACTCGCCAATGTCTTTTTCAAAAATGACATACGCACCTCCTTTGTCGAAATCTCATACTACTGTTGATCATGGTGGTAAAACAAACTTTTCACCTCAGTTCTTCGAAAGAAAATAGCAAAATTGAACGATTTCAATTGCTCAAGTATCGACCAATTATAGCAGGAGTGCTAACCTATACATGATATGCATGCATATCATTATTCCTGATTCATTATTTGGATTGGCGAGAGCCAAAAGAGCCACCCTTCAAGCAGTTGAAGCTCAACTCATAATGCATCAGGCCATTACATTGGCAATGGATATGCCTGGCAGTTAGGTTATTAAATGCGCCCAACAACAGTCAGGTTCGCACACACTAATCGTAGTGCAATGCGCCGTCGCAGTGGTTTCACTACTGCGTTTAAGGCAAAACAAGTTGCGCCAGCAATGACTCTGGTTGAGAAGACAGCGGTTATGCCAAGTGTTCCAAACAAAGTTATCAAAGCAGCTTAATTAAAAAGCGCGGAAATCACCGCGCTTTTTTCTTTGGTCTCCCCTTTTCCTATTTGGTGTTCGCCAAGCAATTTGATACCTTTAGTAGCAAATAACACCTATAAAATCTGTGGAGAAAGAAATGAAGTGTCATCGTATTGAAGAGCTACTTGAGCTACTAGAGCCTGAGTGGCACAAAGACCAAGAAATGAACCTACTGCAGTTCATCATGAAACTGGCAAATGAAGCTGGCTATGAAGGTAAACTGGAAGATCTAACCGACGATGTTTTGATCTACCATCTTAAAATGCGCAACAGCAGCAAAGACGAAATGATCCCTGGTCTAAAAAAAGACCAAGAAGATGATTTTAAAACCGCAATCTTACGCGCACGCGGCCTCATCAAATAAGCGACTCAAGCCAACATTGATTAAGCGACTCACTTGAGTCGCTTTTTTTATAACTAAAGCAAACAGTTCAAAAGCTAGTTATAACTGTTCAGTCATTTATCAGGTTAACTGTACTGACTTTTGTTGTTAAACGTTGACTACGTTAAAGAAACGGAATTGTTATTGATTGTATAATCGCCGTTCATCAGTACTTACTAAAATAATTATGTTCAGTCATGAATAATGGCGTGGACGAAGCAGCAATGTCATCGAGCGACATCGACAGAAGTGTCGCCGTACATTATAAAAGCCCAAAGAAGGATGTATACATGAGTCAGGACAAGATCGATATTAAAGATGTGACTCCAAAAACCTTTAACCCCAAGACTCATAAGGGAAAAGGGGATCGTTTCAACCCCAACAACCGAATTTACGTACGAGAAAGCAAAGGCACCTTCCAAAAGTTGCGCCGTTATGGTGGTTGGTTTTTGCTATTGTTGTTTGCACTGGTTCCGTGGATTCCTTACGGAGAGCGCCAAGCAATACTCTTAGACATTGGCCACCAACAGTTTAACTTTTTTGGCACGACTCTTTATCCACAAGACCTAACCCTACTTGCACTGCTGTTTATGATTGCCGCGTTTGGGTTGTTCTTTATCACTACCTTCTTAGGTCGAGTTTGGTGTGGTTACTTATGCCCCCAGACAGTTTGGACCTTCATGTATATTTGGTTTGAAGAAAAACTTGAAGGAAGTGCCAATAAGCGCCGCAAACAAGATTCAAATAAGATCACTGCGAATCTGGCGATGCGAAAAACCATCAAGCACATAGCGTGGCTCGCGATTGCACTTGCCACTGGTTTTACTTTTGTTGGCTACTTCGTTCCAGTCAAACACCTAGTGGTAGATTTCTTCACCTTTAATGCCAGCTTCTGGCCGGTTTTTTGGGTTCTCTTCTTTGCGGTTTGTACCTATGCTAATGCTGGTTGGATGCGCTCTATTGTCTGCCTTCACATGTGCCCGTACGCACGCTTCCAATCCGCTATGTTTGATAAGGATACCTTCATCGTTGGCTACGACACTAAACGCGGAGAGAAGCGAGGCCCACGCTCACGCAAAGCCGACCCAAAGCAATTGGGTTTAGGTGACTGTATTGACTGTGATTTATGTGTTCAAGTATGTCCAACAGGGATCGATATTCGTGATGGATTACAGTACGAATGCATCAACTGTGGCGCTTGTATTGACGCATGCAACCAAACGATGGATCGCATGGGTTATGAAAAAGGTTTGATCAACTACACCACAGAGCATCGTCTATCAGGTAAACACACCAAAGTGATGCGACCGAAACTGCTTGGTTATGGTGCCGTATTGTTGATGATGATTGGTTTATTCTTCGCCCAGATAGCAGCTGTTGACCCAGCAGGGTTGAGTGTCATTCGTGACCGCAACCAACTGTTCCGAGTAAATAGCTCAGGTGAAGTGGAAAACACCTATACTCTCAAAGTCATCAACAAGACCCAACAAGTTCAAGAATACAACTTGGAGGTAGAAGGGTTAAGTGACGTTAGTTGGTATGGGAAGCAAACCATCCAAGTTGAGCCAGGCGAAGTATTGAACTTACCAATGAGCCTTGGCGCAGATCCTGACAAGCTAGACTCTGCGATCACAACAATTCAGTTTATACTCACCGATAAGAGCAACGAATTCACCATTGAAGTAGAAAGCCGATTTATCAAGAAGCTATAACTTCGATGACCAATGGAAAAAGGCTCAGTAATGAGCCTTTTTATTTATATGTCCCAAGGTACTTTTAACTTTGATGCCCTCACGCCCGACTTTATGTGGTACGCGTTAGAGAGCATCGGCATTCGAGCAGAATCGGGCTTTCTTGCTCTAAACAGCTATGAAAACCGCGTTTACCAGTTCACTGACGAAGAACGCCAGCGCTACGTGGTGAAGTTCTATCGCCCAGAGCGTTGGAGTAATGAGCAGATTCAAGAAGAGCACGACTTTACGCTTGAATTGATTGATAACGAAATCCCAGTAGCACCACCTGTACGCATCAACGGTGAAACGCTGCATCACTATCAAGGCTATGGCTTTGCTTTATTTGAAAGTGTCGGCGGTCGTCAGTATGAAGTCGACAATTTAGATCAACTCGAAGGTGTCGGTCGCTTTTTGGGTCGAATCCATAAAGTGGGTAGCCGACAAGCATTCCAACATCGACCAACCATTGGTTTGCAAGAATACCTTTACCAACCGAGAGAGATTCTGCAAAACGCCAATATGATCCCAATGCATTTAGAAAACAGTTTCTTCAACGATTTAGATATGTTGATCAAATCGATTGAAAACCACTGGCAGGATGGGTTTAACACTATTCGTCTGCATGGCGACTGCCATCCGGGCAATATTTTATGGCGAGATGGACCAATGTTTGTCGATTTGGATGACTCACGTAATGGCCCTGCGGTACAAGATTTATGGATGCTGCTCAATGGCGAGCGCCAAGACAAGCTAATGCAGTTGGATATTGTTCTAGAAGCTTACCAAGAGTTTTGCGATTTTAACTCAGCAGAATTGAAACTAATCGAACCACTTCGCGGTCTACGAATGGTGCACTATATGGCATGGCTAGCAAAACGTTGGCATGACCCGGCATTTCCGCTCGCTTTTCCATGGTTCAATGAGCCAAAATACTGGGAAGGTCAGGTCCTTGCATTTAAAGAGCAGATTGCCAACTTAGAAGAAGCACCACTGTCTTTAATGCCTCAATGGTAAGTCAGGCCGAACAATTAAAAATGGAGATATTTAAATGAAAAAGCTGTTCGCACTGTTTTCTATGCTGATGCTAAGCCTGTCGGCACATGCAGCGCAATTCAAAGAAGGTGAGTATTACAAAGTACTGGATCTAGAGGCATCAAAAAAACCTGTAGTAACCGAGTTCTTCTCTTTCTACTGTCCACACTGTAATACGTTTGAGCCAATCATCCAGAAGCTTAAGAAGCAGCTACCTGAAGGCGTGAAGCTACAAAAAAACCACGTGTCATTTATGGGGGGCAACATGGGGCCTTCTATGAGTAAAGCTTACGCAACGATGGTAGCACTTAAAGTTGAAGACAAAATGGTGCCAGTGATGTTTAACCGCATACACAATATGCGTAAGGCACCACGTGATGATGCAGAAATTCGTCAGATCTTCCTAGATGAAGGTGTAGATGCGAAGAAATTCGACGCTGCATTCAAAGGCTTCGCGGTTGATTCTATGGTTCGTCGTATGGACAAACAATTTGAAAACAGCGGTCTAACAGGCGTTCCTGCGGTTATCGTCAACAACAAATACTTAGTTCAAGCACAAGGCATTAAATCAATGGATGAGTACTTCGAACTAGTGAACTACTTGCTAACACTGAAGTAATTCAGTTAGCGATAAAAAGGGGAGCAATGTGCTCCCCTTTTTATTTATGAATTTCTTTTAGGAGTTGGTCTTTCTCTTGCCACACATCACCTAGCCATTGTTGGAATTGACGCTTATACGGTTTGTCGTTGAAGTAATCACCTAATACGCGCTTATCAACTGGTAAAACATTCACGCGCACTACGATTTTAGTCATGCGCCCCATGAGTATGTCTTTAAATGGCTGATTTGTGTTGTCAGGGTAAGCAAGTGTCACATCAATAATATTCTCAAACTGCTCACCCATCGCCGCCAATGTATAAGCGATGCCGCCAGACTTAGGCTGCAATAAATGTTGGTAACCAGCTCGACTCTTGCGTTGCTTTTCTGCGGTAAAGCGTGTGCCTTCCACATAGTTCACTACTGTCGTTGGTGTATGTTTGAATTTAGCGCACGAGCGGCGCGTGGTTTGTAGATCTTGACCGCGTTTATGTGGATTACGAATCAAATACTCTCGAGAGTAACGACGCATAAACGGCATATCTAATGCCCAACAAGCCATTCCGATAAAAGGAACATAGAGCAATTGCTGCTTAAGGAAAAATTTTGGCATCGGAATGCGATCTTTAAACACGCAACACAGTACAACAATATCAGTCCAACTAAGATGATTACTGATCAACAGGTACCAGCCATCTTTCTTTAGGTTTTCACCACCTTGAACATCCCACTCAACACGATTGAACAAGGCGAGGATGCCAGCATTGACGGTTGCCCAGACCCACATCATTTTGTTGGCAGCTTCGGTGCCTTTGGCTTTGAGCTTCGCAGTTGGAAGCAACAGCTTAAAAATGGCGATGATACAAATTGCGATAGAACAAACTGCAGAATTTATAATCACAAAAGAAGCATTAAAAATGAGTAACAAATATGCCAACATGGTAACCAATCAGTAACTAGTGCGCGTGAATAATAAAACAGCGTGTAATTATACGAATCCGTTGCCACATTGAAACATTTGTAAGAATGGTCAGATTTGTTTCACTGTAAAAACTGGACCAATGCTCAAATAACATCTTTCATTCGATAGATAAGGAGAAAACGAATGAATCCAAGGCTAGCCATACTACCTTTGGCTTTTATCGTCAGTTCAGCTCACGCTCAACTTGCAGAGACTGCAGGTTTTAGTGGGGAAATATCGCTCAACGCCGGCTTCGTTTCATCAAAATCTCATTTTAATACTGATAACAGCAGCACCATCAACTCTCTCAATGAAAGTGCAGAGAGTGACAGTTCCTTTATTGCCGCGCCACTGGGCAACATTGCTTACACTTTTGGCAGCCAACTTAGCCAACAAGTGTACATTGGTACCACACGTGCCGACGTTGCTGTAGGTACGTTAGCGTTCCAGTTGGGTTATCAGTACCAGCTACCATCAGGCACAATATTAGACATCTCTTACCTTCCAACCGTTTTAGAAGGTGAAACATGGCGTGATCCATACAAAACAGGCTCTGCAAGACAAACCACTGACGAAGGTGGCAACGCGTACCGCTTCCAAATCAAACGCTTCTTAGATGACAACTTTAATCTTGATTTGGCGTACGCAGACAAAGATGTGGAAAAAGACGAAGTCACTGACCGAACTTTAGCTCGTGATGCGAAGGTGTATTACTTGAAAGGTGATTACCGCATTCCGCTTAGTCGTACTTCAATGCTGCAACCTGCGTTCACCTACATCCACCATGATGCGGATGGTGATGCTGAATCCTATCATTCTTACGGGGTCGATCTGAGCTGGTTCCAATTTATGAATCGTCATCGCTTTGCCTTAACCGCAGGCTACACCATGAAAGACTACCAATCATCGAGCGATACCTTTGGTAAAACACGTAACGACGACACATTGAGTCTATTTGCGGCATACGAATACGAAAACGTATTTGATTGGCAAAACTGGTCGTTCATTTCTCTGGCTGGCTACAGCAATACCGATTCGAATATCACTTTCTACGATGAGAAAGAGTATTTAATTTCAGTTGGTATGAACTACAACTTCTAAACGTTGGAATCGCAGTAAGTCGCTCTGCTCTCTGCGGTTCCAGTATCCCTTAAACAGCTTGCGCAGTTAACTGCTTAAGTAGCCTATCCATTGCTCGATAGCCCAAAGCTTCTGCAAGATGTGTTCGCTCAATTTGCGGTGAACCCTCCAGATCGGCAATAGTACGCGCAACTTTAATGATGCGGTGATAAGCACGAATTGACAATCCAAGACGATGCAGCGCATTTTCCAAAAACTCCGCATCACTTTTTTGCAGCGGGCAGAAGGCTTCAATTTCACGACTGCCCAATAATGCATTCACCTTACCACTGCGAGCCAGCATACAGTCACGTGCTTGATTCACCCGATCTTTGACGATAGCCGTTGGTTCCCCTCTATCGCCGCCTTCAGAGAGGGTTCCTTTCGGCAATGCAGGAATTTCTAATGACATATCAAAGCGATCAAGAAGTGGGCCTGATAATCGGCCAAGGTAACGCAGGATGGCTTGCGGATTCGTTCTAGCTTGGTTGCCTTCGTAATACCCTGTCGGACTCGGGTTAAGCGCTCCGACAATTTGGAACCGAGCAGGAAAACGCGTCTTACCTTGCGCCCGAGAGATAATAATTTCACCGGACTCCAATGGCTCACGCAAAGAGTCGAGCACCTTACGATCAAACTCCGGCATCTCGTCCAAAAACAATAACCCGTTGTGCGCTAGAGAGATTTCACCCGGTCTCGGCACAGACCCACCACCAACTAAAGCCGCCATTGAGCTGGAATGATGCGGGGCGCGAAACGGCCGCGTCTTCCAGTTGTGTTCATTGATTTCACTTTGAGTCAGTGACGCCACAGCAGCCGTTTCCATCGCTTCTTCATCACTCATCTCAGGTAACAAATCGCATAATCGAGAAGCCAACATGGTTTTGCCAGTACCTGGAGGGCCAAGGAAAAGCAGGTTGTGATTGCCAGCTGCCGCAATTTCTAAAGCGCGCTTTCCTTGCTGTTGACCAATGATATCCTGCAAGTCACGACCGTGTGCTTTGAGTTCTTTCTTCTTGGGCGTTTGGTACAAATTCAATTGATGTTGACCACAAAGCTCTGCACAAACTTCCAATAGTGATTGGGCAGATTTATGCAACTCTTTACCGACAAGTGCGGCCTGATCACCATTGGCATGAGGCACCACTAAACAACGCTGTTTTTTATTCGCGGCCAACGCTGCTGGCAGCACGCCTTTTACCGTTCTCAATCCACCAGAAAGAGCTAATTCACCAACAAATTCGTAGTTTTTGAGCTTATCTGTCGCGATTTGTTCTGAAGCGGCCAAAATTCCTAATGCAATCGGCAAATCGAAGCGTCCGCCTTCTTTGGGCAAATCCGCAGGAGCCAAATTGACCGTGATTCGTTTCGCCGGAAACTGAAAGTTGGAATTGACGATCGCACTTCGTACGCGATCTTTGGATTCTTTTACTGTGGTCTCAGGTAACCCCACCAAGGTAAAGCCCGGCATCCCATTACTGATGTGGACTTCCACGCTTACCGACGGCGCTTGTACACCCACACTTGCTCGACTATGAATGATTGCCAGCCCCATAATTTCCTCAAATTCTTGTACGTTATCTAACCAGACGTTTTTTATATGGATATGTTATATAGCCTGTCCAGAATGGTACTTAATGTGAAAAAAGAATGACTTTTTGCTTGTCATGCAGCAGATTTGTGTGTTACCACTAGTGACGCAAACATTTTCGTAGAACATTACACAATACTTATTAACGAAAAAAGAACGACAGACAGATGAACTTATTCGCTCACATCAACTCACTGCTAGCCCTGATTATCGTGGTCATTATTGGCACCGCGCGGGGTATTGTGGGCGAAAGATAACCACAAATCACAAAAAACCCCCGCACTGAAAAGTCCGGGGGTTTTTTTACAACTACAAGTTGTCATCTGTCTAACCCTTAGACAGCTTAACGGGAAGAATGGGAGTGCACATGAAGTGCAAAACACATGGCGATAGCTACGAGCCACAACGTAGCAAAGGAGGTTTACGATGACCGGTGCAGAACTAGTCGTAGCCGCTTTAAGACAGCAAGGCATCGAGACGGTGTTTGGGTATCCTGGTGGAGCCATCATGCCAATCTACGATGCGTTGTATGACGGAGGTGTAGAACACATCTTATGCCGTCATGAACAAGGGGCTGCAATGGCCGCCATCGGGATGGCCCGCGCGACGCAAGATGTTGCCGTATGTATGGCCACTTCCGGCCCAGGTGCCACCAACCTTGTTACTGGCCTTGCCGATGCCTTCCTCGATTCCGTTCCTCTAGTGGCCATTACAGGTCAGGTTGCTAGCTCTCATATCGGTACCGACGCGTTCCAAGAAATGGATGTGATCGGAATGTCTCTAGCCTGTACCAAACACAGTTATCTAGTGACTGAGATTGAAGACCTTGCCCCAACGCTTGCCGAAGCGTTCGAAGTAGCAAAAACAGGTCGACCTGGTCCGGTGATTGTTGATATCGCCAAAGACGTTCAGCTTGCTCAAGCACCCACAGAACTTCTGCTTCCTTTTGTTCCACCAACCGCTCCACAAGTCAGTGATGCCGATATCCAGCGCGCTCAAGAAGTACTAGCCGCTTCAACTCGCCCAGTTTTATACGTCGGCGGTGGCGTGCAAATTGCCAAAGCGACAGACTCAGTACGCGAGTTCCTACGTTTAAACCCAATGCCTGCAGTAAGCACGCTAAAAGGTTTGGGCACCATTGAACGTCATGACCCACACTATTTGGGGATGTTGGGCATGCATGGCACCAAAGCCGCAAACCTAGTGGTTCAAGAATGTGACCTTTTGATTGTAGTTGGGGCACGTTTTGATGATCGCGTTACAGGTAAGCTCGACACGTTTGCACCGCATGCGAAAGTGATTCATATCGATATCGATGCAGCTGAAATCCATAAGCTTCGCCACGCCAATGCACCACTTCGTGGTGAGATCAGTAAGATTCTTCCTCAATTAGAGCTGACTCAAGACATCACCCCTTGGGTACATCACAGTGAAAGCCTGCGTAGCGGATTCAAATGGCGTTACGACCATCCAGGCGAATTGATCTACGCACCGCTATTGCTTAAACAGCTGTCTGACATGATGCCTGATAGCTCAATTGTGTCGACTGACGTCGGCCAGCACCAGATGTGGGCAGCGCAACACATCCAGCCGCGTGATCCACAAAACTTCATCACCTCTGCTGGTCTTGGCACCATGGGATTCGGCTTGCCAGCTGCTATGGGTGCTGCTGTCGCACGTCCTGATGATCAGTCTATCCTTATTACAGGTGACGGTTCATTTATGATGAACGTGCAGGAATTGGGCACGCTGAAGCGTCGTCAGATTCCAGTGAAGATTGTCCTTCTTAATAACCAACGTCTTGGCATGGTTCGCCAATGGCAGTCATTGTTCTTTGACGGCCGCCACAGCGAAACCATTCTTGATGACAACCCAGACTTCGTGATGCTAGCAAAAGCGTTCGATATCCCGGGTAAAACCATCACCAAGAAAGAAGAAGTCGAACCGGCTCTCAAAGAGATGCTAGAAAGTAAGACTTCTTACATGCTTCACGTTTTAATCGACGAAGAAGAGAACGTGTGGCCACTTGTACCACCTGGTGCATCAAACAGTGATATGTTGGAAAACACTTAGGAGACAATCGCATGGACAGATATTTACTCGACATCAAAGCCGACGATAAACCGGTATTGTTGGAGCGCGTTCTTCGTGTGATTCGTCACCGAGGCTTTGTGATCAAACAAGTCGCTGCTACCCAAAACCACGAAAGCAAAGTAGCCAGCGTAGAGATCATCGTCGACAGCGATCGACCTATCTCGTTTTTGGTCAATCAAATTGAGAAGTTGTGGGATATTCGCACCGTTGAGGTACTCAAAATCCGCAGCGATGAGCTCCCAAATCACAACTTACAACAACATGTGAGTGCATAAGGAAGGCAATAAATGGCAACGAAAACTGCAGATTTCATTTGGTTTAATGGTGAGATGGTTCCATGGGCAGAGGCGAACGTTCACGTTTTGACTCACGCGATGCACTACGGTACCTCTGTATTTGAAGGCGTACGCTGCTACAACACGCCGAAAGGACCAATTGTCTTCCGTCACCGTGAACATGCACAACGTTTAAAAGACTCTGCCAAGATTTACCGCTTCCCGATCCCGTTTTCTGTAGAAGAAATCATGGAAGCGACGCGTGAAACCCTGCGCCAGAACAAACTCGACAGCGCTTACATTCGTCCATTAGGTTTTGTCGGTAATGTTGGCTTGGGCGTGTGCCCACCTGTTGGCACAGAGATGGACCTAATCATTGCCGCTTTCCCTTGGGGCTCTTACTTGGGTGAAGAAGCGCTAGAAGCTGGCGTTGATGCAATGATTTCAAGCTGGAACCGTGCAGCGCCAAACACCATCCCAACTGCGGCTAAAGCAGGCGGTAACTACCTATCTTCGCTACTAGTCGGTGGTGAAGCGCGTCGTCACGGTTACGACGAAGGTATCGCACTGAGCGTAGACGGTTATCTATCGGAAGGTGCTGGTGAAAACATCTTTGTTATCAAAGACGGCGTGATCACCACACCACCAGCAACCAGTGCAATTTTGCCGGGCATCACTCGTGATTCAATCATGACCATCGCACGCGATAAAGGTTATGAAGTGCGCGAAGCGAATATTGCGCGTGAAGCACTTTACCTTGCCGATGAAGTCTTTATGACAGGTACCGCAGCCGAAGTTGTGCCAGTAGCAACCATCGACAAAATTGAAGTGGGCACCGGTAAACGCGGCCCAATCACTAAAGAATTACAAGCGGCCTACTTTGGCCTATTTAACGGCACCACGGAAGATAAGTGGGGCTGGTTAGACTATGTGTACCCAGAACAGAAGTAAGAAGGATTAGGAAATGCCAAAATATAGATCAGCTACCACCACACATGGTCGTAACATGGCGGGTGCTCGCGCACTGTGGCGTGCAACAGGCGTAAAAGACGAAGACTTCGGTAAGCCAATCATCGCTGTCGTAAACTCGTTTACTCAATTTGTTCCGGGTCACGTACACCTGAAAGACATGGGTCAGCTTGTAGCGCGTGAAATCGAAAAAGCCGGCGGCATCGCTAAAGAATTCAATACCATCGCAGTTGATGATGGTATCGCAATGGGTCACGGCGGCATGCTGTACTCACTGCCTTCACGTGAACTGATCGCAGACTCAGTAGAATACATGGTTAACGCGCACTGCGCTGATGCGATGGTGTGTATCTCTAACTGTGACAAAATCACTCCGGGAATGTTGATGGCATCTATGCGTCTTAACATCCCTGTTATCTTTGTCTCTGGTGGTCCAATGGAAGCGGGTAAAACCAAGCTTTCTGATCAGATCATCAAGCTAGACCTTGTTGATGCAATGATCCAAGGCGCGGATCCAAAAGTGTCTGATGATCAAAGCGAGCAGATCGAACGCAGCGCATGTCCGACGTGTGGATCGTGTTCAGGCATGTTCACTGCAAACTCAATGAACTGTCTAACGGAAGCACTAGGTCTTTCTCAACCAGGTAACGGTTCTATGCTGGCAACGCACGCTGACCGTGAACAACTGTTCCTTAATGCAGGTCGTCGTATCGTTGAACTGACTCGTCGTTACTACGAGCAAGATGACGAATCAGCACTGCCACGCAACATCGCTACGTTTGATGCGTTCGAAAACGCGATGGCACTGGATATTGCAATGGGTGGTTCAACCAACACCATTTTGCACCTGTTAGCTGCAGCGCAAGAAGGCGAAGTGGATTTCGATATGGAAGATATCGATCGCCTATCTCGCCAAGTACCACACCTATGTAAAGTGGCACCATCTACCCAGAAATATCACATGGAAGACGTACACCGCGCTGGTGGCGTAATGGCGATTCTTGGTGAGCTAGACCGTGCAGGTCTACTGCACAACCAAGCTCGCACCGTTCTTGGCCTTTCAATGAAAGAGCAGCTAGCGAAATACGACATCATTCAAACAGAAGACGAAGACGTACTTAAGTTCTTCCGCGCAGGTCCTGCTGGTATCCGTACCACTCAGGCATTCTCTCAGGATTGTCGTTGGGATCGCCTTGATGACGACCGCGCAGAAGGTTGTATTCGAACTAAAGAAAATGCCTTTAGCCAAGAAGGTGGCTTAGCGGTTCTATCAGGCAACATCGCATTAGATGGCTGTATCGTTAAGACTGCAGGCGTTGATGAGAGCATCCATAAGTTCACAGGCCCGGCCGTAGTATTTGAAAGCCAAGAAGACGCCGTAGAAGGTATTTTAGGCGGCAAAGTTAAAGCCGGCGATGTGGTTGTTATCCGTTACGAAGGCCCTAAAGGTGGTCCGGGCATGCAAGAAATGCTCTACCCAACCACTTACCTAAAATCAATGGGACTCGGTAAAGAGTGTGCTCTTCTAACTGACGGCCGTTTCTCTGGCGGTACATCTGGCCTGTCTATCGGTCACGCTTCTCCTGAAGCTGCAAACGGCGGTGCCATTGGTTTGGTTAAACAAGGTGATATGATCGCGATTGATATTCCAAACCGTTCGATTTCACTCCAAGTGTCTGAACAAGAACTCGCTGAGCGCCGTGCGAAACAAGACGAACTAGGCTGGAAACCTGTTGACCGCCAACGTGAAGTTTCATTTGCACTCAAAGCTTACGCAAGCATGGCAACCAGTGCTGACAAAGGTGCAGTACGAGACAAATCTAAGCTAGAGGGCTAGCTTATGACTCTGACATCACAAACTGGCGCAGATTATCTGCGCCAAATCCTTCGCGCTCCTATTTACGAAGTGGCGACGGTGACACCACTGCAAGAGATGCCTCGCCTTACTGCGCGTATTGGTAACAATGTGCAGATCAAACGTGAAGATCGCCAGCCAGTGCACTCGTTCAAATTACGTGGTGCATACAACATGGTAGCAAGCCTGTCAGAAGCACAAAAAGCCGCAGGTGTGATTGCTGCATCAGCAGGTAACCATGCTCAAGGCATGGCTCTTTCCGGCACTAAGCTGGGCATTAAAACCACCATCGTAATGCCTAAAACCACACCCGACATCAAAGTCGATGCGGTACGCAGCTTTGGTGGCAATGTGGTATTGCACGGCAGTAACTTTGATGAGGCAAAAGCGGAAGCTGAACGTCTTTCAGAGTTACACGGTTATACCTTTGTGCCACCATTCGATCACCCACTGGTGATTGCGGGCCAAGGCACTATCGGCATGGAAATGCTGCAGCAAAATGGTCACCTTGATTATATCTTCGTCCCAGTCGGCGGTGGTGGTTTAGCGGCTGGCGTAGCGGTTCTTGTGAAGCAGTTGATGCCAGAAATCAAAGTGATTGCGGTTGAACCAGAAGACTCTTCATGCCTAAAAGCGGCATTGGATGCGGGTGAGCCAGTTGTGCTTGATCAAGTCAGCATGTTTGCTGATGGCGTCGCAGTTAAACGTATTGGTGAAGAGACTTTCCGTCTGTGTCAAAAGTACATTGATGGCCATATTGCGGTCTCCAGTGATGAAATCTGCGCAGCAGTGAAAGACATCTTTGAAGATACTCGAGCTATCGCTGAACCTTCGGGCGCACTTGCTCTGGCTGGTTTGAAAAAGTTTGCCGAGCAGAACAAGCTAGAAGGCAAAAACCTAGGCACGGTACTGTCTGGCGCAAATACCAACTTCCATGGTTTACGTTATGTTTCAGAGCGTTGTGAGCTTGGTGAGAAACGTGAAGGCCTGCTTGCGGTCACTATCCCAGAGCGTCAAGGGGCATTCTTTGAGTTCTGTAACTTGATTGGCGGCCGTGCCGTAACGGAGTTTAACTACCGCTACAACGACGACGCATTAGCGAATATCTTTGTCGGGGTGCGTTTGCAAGGTGGTCAAGAAGAGCTGGAAAACATTATTCGTGACCTGCGTGATGGTGGTTATCCTGTTATTGATCTCTCAGACGATGAGATGGCAAAACTACACGTACGCTACATGATTGGTGGCAAACCGTCTAAGCCACTCAAAGAGCGCCTCTACAGCTTTGAGTTTCCGGAGTACCCAGGTGCACTGCTTAAGTTCTTGAGCACACTCGGTACCCATTGGAATATCAGCCTGTTCAACTACCGTAACCACGGTGCTGATTACGGACGCGTTCTATGTGGTTTCGAGTTAGATGAAAGCGATTTAGCTCAGTTTTCTGCGCATTTACGCGAACTTGGCTATCAATGCAAAGACGAAACAGACAACCCGTCGTATAAGTTTTTCTTGTCCTAGAACCATCAAAGCCACTTTCCTTGAAAGTGGCTTTTCTATCAATATTGAAGCCAATCTTGGTGCAGTTTATTCGGTGCGCCGAGGTAATCCACCATCCACTGGATCAGCTTGTGATTGTCATCTTTACGCCATACCAAGCAGCATTGACTGATTGGCATATCATCCTGTAGTACCTTTTCCACCAATGTTCCTTCATGAATCAGTGGCATTGCAATATGACGAGGCATGTACCCGACTCCAACGCCATTCTTCAAGCATTCTATTGCGCTGTACCAGTTAGGCAATAACAAACGACGTTGCTTGGGGTAATGACCCGTGTGACGCTTTGGTAGCACGTTCGATGTATCATCAAGACAGATCGCCGGAAATTGACTGACAAACTCTTCAGTTAGAATTTGCTGACGAACACAAGGATGAGCAGGAGACATCACAAATGCCCAATCCAACACGCCCATGTCTTTGACCTCAAAGTCACCTCCCACAGGAATCGCAGATGTCGCTCCTACAACAATATCAGCACGCCCTTGAGCGATAGCTTCCCATGAACCGTTAAACACTTCCATGTTGATTTGTAGCTCTGCAAATTCGAACTCACGATAGAAGTCTTCAACCAAAGGCTTAAGCTTGTCGAGCTTAACCACGTTATCCAAAGTGAGTTTTAGTGTCGATTGCCAGCCATGCGCAGCGCGGCGGGTTTGCGCTTTAACTTCAGCCATTTGTCTGAGTAGTAAACGAGCTTCTTCGATAAACAACTCACCAGCAGGTGTCAGCTCAACTTTTCTTGGTAATCGGCGGAACAAAACCACGTTTAACTCCTGTTCGACTTGACGAACGCCATAGCTGATCGCTGACGGTACTTTATGCAGAACCTCAGCAGCAGCTGTAAAGCTTCCTAAACGAGCAACGGTATCGAGCATTTCCAACGAAGACTTGGAGAACATGATTTTAACCTTTCAAAAAATTTGATTGATAACCAACAATTTTAGCGTTTTATTTTATCAAAATCGAAAAATAGAATGAAAAGGTAAATAAATCGGGGTTGGCGCCAACGGATATTGACTAAAAAGTGATTAAATAATTTGATTGGTTGAATCATGAAAATCTCAAAATTACAGCTTGTTTATCTAGCAGCCCTATCTATGCTTGGCTTTATTGCCACAGACATGTACTTACCAGCGTTTAAAGCAATGGAAATAGACTTTGCCACTGGTCCTGAACAAATCGCACTTTCTTTAACCGTATTTCTTGTTGGTATGGCCTTTGGTCAGTTGATGTGGGGCTTAGCTTCAGACAAATTCGGTCATCGCAACACGTTAGCCGCAGGCTTGGTGCTGTTTACTATTGCTTCATTTGGCCTCGCGTTCAGTGAGCAAGTATGGCAACTATTAGCACTGCGCTTCGTTCAGGCGATTGGTGTATGTGCACCAGCCGTTATCTGGCAAGCGATGGTGATCAAACGTCACTCAAGCCAGAGCCAACAAATTTTTGCCACTATCATGCCGCTGGTGGCACTGTCTCCTGCGCTGGCTCCTCAGCTAGGTGTATTGCTTACAGATAACTTTGGTTGGCACAGTATTTTCGTTGCACTGACGCTTATGGGTGTGTTGTTGGTCGTTGCTACCATGGTGCAAAAAAATGAAAAGGTAGAAGCCAAACAAACCAGCATGTCTTCAGATATCAAATCATTGCTAGGTTCTAAAACTTACCTAGGCAACGTGTTTATGTTTGCGACAGCATCGGCGGCCTTCTTTGCTTACTTAACCGGTATGCCAGAAATCATGTCTCAGCTTGGCTATGAAGCGAAGGACATTGGTTTAAGCTTTATTCCTCAAACCATCGCTTTCATGGTGGGTGGCTACCTAGGTAAAGTTGGTGTACGTAAATTTGGTGATGAGAAAGTACTGCGTCAGTTAATTGGTCTATTCAGTGTTGCTGCACTACTGATCTTCATCGCATCGCAGTGGGAATTAACCTCAATTTGGCCAATTCTAGCGCCTTTCTGTCTGATCGCAGTAGCGAATGGTGCACTGTACCCAATCGTAGTAAACCGCGCTTTGGCAAGTGCGAAGCAAAGCCCTGCAACCGCAGCGGGTCTACAAAACAGCCTGCAAATTACCGTGAGCAGTCTATCAAGCGCTCTCGTAGCAGCAATGGCTAGCCAAGCTCAGATGGTAACGGGTATTGCAATCATCATCTGTATGGGTGGTTTATGGATGGGGTACATCCTGTCTAACCGTGAATTGTCTCAACACTTCACCACGCCAGATAACGCTCGCGTGGTAAGCGAAGACGAGTTGTAACCCTGTCTTATGTAAAACAATAAACAAAGAGCCACTGAATGTGGCTCTTTACTTTTTACAAATGAAGAGACTAGAGAAAGTACTTACATACTCTGTAAGCCCCATTTTTCATCGGTTTGTTTAAAGAAGCCTTGGGTTTTCTTTAACTCAACCCAGTGGTTTATATAGTTAATCCAGACTTGATCGTCTTGAGGCAATAACATCGCAATAGGTGTTGGCTTGCGAGGCTCTTTCACCGGAACTATCGCCAACTGTTTGAATTTCTCCACCAGCGTTGCCGCCTCTACATTGGATGTCACAGAAACATCAGCACGGCGAGCCAGAAGCTCTTGGAAATCACGCGCAGGCGCTTCTATCACAATGTGCTGGGCGGAAGGGAAGAAGTCTTTGACCATCTTCTCTTGTACTGTTCCCAGTGTTGCGGCTACTTTCACTTCTGGTTTATCAAAGTCAGCCCAATCCGAGAATTTGGCGAGATCTTTCTTTTGTACCACGGGTACAAATGCAAGGTAGAAATACGGTTGGCTGTAACCTGCAACTTTGGCACGCGACATATTCAGTGAAGCGCTACCGGTAATATCATATTTATTGGCAGTAATACCATTAACCAGCGTTTTCCAATCGGTCGCGATGTATTCCACCTCAACACCGAGATCTTTTGCGAGTTCAGTTGTGATATCGATATCAAATCCACGATAACTATTAGTGACGGGATCTTTCATTGTCATCGGGTTCCAATCTCCTGTCGTACCCACTCGAAGCACACCACTGTCCAATATTTCATGCAGTCGGCTCTCTGCATAAGCAAACTGAGTAACGGTCAGCAACCAAAGAGCAACAGCAAACATAAGCTTTTTCATTGTATTTCCCTATATAATTATTTTGATTCAAGATTTACAAACACAACCTTGATAACATAGCAGTAACAAGTGGCATTTTTTAGTCAAGTTAGGAAATGAAGGTTGAATAATCGAACTCTGTGGCTCTTTTTCCCTCTATTACTGACAGGTTGCTCTGATTACCAATGGGGATGGTATGTTCTTGATCCTTCAACCGAACAAGGATTAACTAATATTCAGTTTCTAGTGGCTGGTTTTAAAGACACCATCCAAGTGTCACTGCTAAGTATGGTGTTCGCGATGAGTATAGGACTTCTAGTCGCCCTCCTAGCCCTATCTAATTCCCCATCACTAAAATGGCTCAACCGCATCTATGTCGAGATAATCCGTTCGATACCAGTCTTAGTATTACTGCTCTGGGTTTACTACGGCATGCCTACCCTACTTGATGTATCCCTTAATCATTTTTGGGCAGGTGTGATTGCGCTAACCATTGCCGAAAGTGCCTTTATGGCAGAGGTATTTAGAGGAGGGATTCAAGCCATCAGCCGCGGACAGCATGAAGCGGCGGAGTCGCTGGGGTTGAACTATTGGCAGAAGATGCGTTTGGTTATTCTTCCCCAAGCATTTCGCCAAATCCTACCGCCACTGGGCAATCAATTTGTCTATATTCTTAAGATGAGCTCGCTAGTCAGTGTGATTGGTTTAAGTGACCTAACCAGGCGAGCCAATGAATTGGTGGTAAATGAGTATCTACCGTTAGAAATTTACACCTTTCTCGTCTTAGAGTATTTAGTACTGATCCTTTTAGTCTCTCAAGCGGTCCGTTGGTTAGAGAAACGCATAGCGATCCCGAGCCACTAAACTCTCTCTTTCACAACACCAGATACAACGAAGCCGCTCAGATGAGCGGCTTTGGTTTATTTCGGTTAAAGGAAGCAGCTGAGGCTTACTTTTGCTTTACTGGACGTTGCCAACCGGTGATTTTGCGCTCTTTCGCGCGAGTAATCACTAGCTCACCTTCGGCGACGTCTTTGGTCAATGTCGTGCCAGCACCAATCGTTACACCATCAGCAATCGTCACTGGCGCTACAAGCTGGCTATCTGAACCAACAAAAACGTCGTTACCAATGATGGTCTTAAACTTGTTCGCACCATCGTAGTTGCAAGTGATGGTACCAGCACCAATGTTGGTACGTTGACCGATCTCAGCATCACCTAGATAAGTTAGGTGGTTCGCTTTAGAGCCTTCGCCGATACGTGCGTTTTTCACTTCTACGAAGTTACCCACGTGAGAATCGTTACGCATTTCTGCGCCTGGGCGTAGGCGTGTGAATGGACCAACTGTACATTCTTCACCAACTGTCGCACCTTCAATCACACTGTATGGACGAACAACCGTATTGTCATCGATTTCACAGTCTTTCAGTACACAACCAGCGCCGATCACAACGTTATCACCCAGTGATACTTTACCTTCGATGATCACGTTTGCATCGATTTCACAATCCATACCACATTGCAATTCACCACGTAGATCGAAACGCGCAGGATCGCGCAGCATCACGCCCTGCTCTAGTAGCTTTTGCGCTTGCATTGATTGGAATGCGCGCTCTAGACGAGCAAGTTGCGCACGATCATTCACACCTTCAACTTCAATCGCGTTTACTGGGTGTACAGCCTCAACCGCGCGACCTTCATCGTGCGCTGCCGCGATAACGTCTGTTAGGTAGTATTCGCCTTGTGCGTTTTCGTTATTTAGACCAGCAAGCCAGCGTTTCAGGTCACCACCTGTCGCCACTAGCACACCAGTGTTACATTCTTTAATAAGCTTCTGCTCTTCTGTCGCATCTTTTTGTTCAACGATCGCCACTACAGGACCGTTTTTACGAATGATACGACCATAACCCATTGGGTTATCCAACATAACTGTTAATAGTGCGATGCCACCAGTTGGCTGAGCATCTAATAGATTTTCAATGGTTTCAGCTGAAATCAGTGGTACATCACCGTAAAGCACTAGTACTTTCTCATTATCTTCAAACCTTAGAGAAGCTTGATCAACCGCGTGCCCGGTACCTAATTGCTCAGCTTGCAATACCCAATTAACAGGCTCTTCAGCAAGCGTTTGTTGCATTTGATCACCACCGTGACCGTAAACCAAGTGAATGTTTTGTGCACCAAGACCTGTACATGTATCAATCACATGTTTTGCCATCGGCTTCCCTGCCAAAGTGTGTAGCACTTTAGGCATGTTCGAATACATACGAGTGCCTTTACCCGCAGCAAGAATCACAGCACTAAATTTCATTATTAACCTATTGACGCTCTATTTTAATTGGGCGTTATTTTAAACAGCTTGAAGGGAATAGTTAATGGTGGAAGGTAAATTTCCCTTAAAAAATAAGCAAAAAGGCGACCTAATGGCCGCCTTTTACATGCAACGTTGCTAATTGAGCTTAGCGACGCTTTTTGGTCAGCTCGATAACTCGAAGCTGAGCAATGGCTTTAGCCAGTTCACTGGCCGCTTGTGCGAAGTCCATGTCACCATGCTGATTCTGGATTTGCTCCTCAGCGCGGCGCTTGGCTTCTTCTGCCTTCGCTGCGTCTAGATCTTCACCACGAATCGCTGTATCAGCCAGTACTGTAGCAGTACCCGGCTGAACTTCGACCATACCACCAGAGACATAAATGAACTCTTCGTGGCCGTGCTGTTTCACAATACGCACCATACCAGGCTTAATAGCGGACAGCAGCGGAGTGTGGCCATGGAAAATACCCAGCTCACCTTCGCTACCGGTCACCTGAAACGTTTCTACGCGACCCGAGAAAATACGTTTCTCAGCGCTTACTACGTCTAGGTGAAAGGTTATTGGTGCCATATCGCCTCCTAGTTAGCCTTATAGCTTCTTCGCATTCTCGATAGCATCGTCAATCGTACCGCAGTACATGAACGCTTGCTCTGGAATGTCATCGTATTCACCAGCTAGTAGACCTTTAAAGCCACGTAGAGTCTCTTTAAGAGGTACGTAAACGCCTGGGTCACCTGTAAATACTTCCGCTACGTGGTAAGGCTGAGTTAGGAAACGCTCAATCTTACGTGCACGAGATACAACTTGCTTATCTTCTTCAGATAGCTCGTCCATACCTAGAATCGCAATGATGTCTTTCAGCTCTTTGTAGCGCTGAAGTGTCTGCTGAACGCCACGAGCTGTGTCGTAGTGTTCTTGACCAACTACTAGTGGGTCTAGCTGACGAGACGTCGAATCTAGTGGGTCGATCGCTGGGTATAGACCCATAGCTGCGATGTTACGGTTAAGTACAACCGTTGCATCCAAGTGCGCGAACGTTGTTGCTGGAGACGGGTCAGTCAAGTCATCCGCTGGTACGTATACCGCCTGTACAGACGTGATAGAACCTTGACGAGTTGACGTGATACGCTCCTGCAGTACACCCATCTCTTCTGCAAGAGTTGGCTGGTAACCTACCGCTGAAGGCATACGACCTAGCAGTGCTGATACCTCTGTACCTGCAAGCGTGTAACGGTAGATGTTATCAACGAACAGTAGTACGTCACGACCTTCGTCACGGAAACGCTCTGCCATTGTTAGACCAGTCAGTGCAACACGTAGACGGTTGCCTGGTGGCTCGTTCATCTGACCGTAAACCATTGCTACTTTAGATTCTTCAGGCTTCTCAACGTTTACAACGCCCGCTTCCTGCATCTCGTAGTAGAAATCGTTACCTTCACGAGTACGTTCACCAACACCAGCAAATACTGATAGACCTGAGTGTTGAAGTGCGATGTTGTTGATAAGTTCCATCATGTTAACGGTCTTACCTACACCTGCACCACCGAATAGACCGATTTTACCACCCTTAGCGAATGGACAAACCAAGTCGATTACTTTAACACCAGTTTCTAGAAGTGCTGTTTCGTTTGATTGCTCTTCGTAGCTTGGTGCTTCACGGTGAATAGAGTAAACCTCTTCTGCACCGATCTCACCACGCTCATCAATCGCGTCACCTAGGACGTTCATGATACGACCTAGAGTTTTAGTACCTACTGGTACTGAAATTGGAGCGCCAGTGTTAACCACTTCAACGCCACGACGTAAACCATCAGAGCTACCCATTACGATACAACGAACTACGCCACCGCCTAGCTGTTGTTGAACCTCAAGAACTAAACGCTCTTTCGATTCTGTAACGTTTAGAGCGTCATATACACTTGGTACTTCGCTCTGTGGGAACTCTACGTCGACTACCGCACCGATGATCTGTACGATCTTACCTGTAGCCATCGTTAATCCTCTAAAGTATTTCGTTTTACCTAAGCTTAAACCGCAGATGCACCACCAACGATTTCCGATAGTTCTTGTGTAATCGCAGCCTGACGGGCTTTGTTGTACACAAGTTCTAGATCTTCAATCAAGTTGGTTGCGTTATCCGTTGCAGCCTTCATCGCAATCATTCGAGCCGCTTGCTCACAAGCAAGGTTCTCTACCACACCTTGGTATACCTGAGACTCTACGTAACGCACTAGAAGTGTGTCCAATAGAGGTTTTGGCTCAGGCTCATAGATGTAGTCCCATGAGTGCTCACGCTGCATCTCTTCGCTGTCCGATTTAGGCAAAGGTAGCAATTGATCGATCGTTGGTTGCTGAACCATAGTGTTCACAAACTTGTTGAACACTACGTATAGACGGTCCAGTTCACCTTCATCGTATTTCTTAAGCATTACGCCAACAGAACCGATTAGGTCTTCTAGGCTTGGGTTATCACCCAGACCAGAAACCTGTGCCGCAACTTTTGCGCCACCATTTTTAAAGAAAGCTGTTGCTTTTGAACCGATTACAGCCAGTTCAACTTCAGCACCTTTCTCCTTCCATGATTGCATGTCTGTAACGGCTTTCTTGAACACGTTAATGTTCAAACCACCACACAGACCACGGTCTGTCGAAACGATGATGTAACCAACACGTTTAGCTTCACGCTCTTCTAGGTACGGATGACGGTACTCTAGGTTTGCGTTAGCCACATGACCGATCACTTTACGCATTGTTTCAGCGTATGGACGAGAAGCTTCCATTGCGTCTTGAGAACGACGCATTTTTGAAGCTGCTACCATTTCCATCGCTTTCGTAATTTTCTGCGTGCTTTTAACACTACCGATTTTATTACGTATCTCTTTTGCGCCGGCCATCGTTACTCTCCGTTAGTTGGTGGCAGAAACTGCCACCGACCTAATTACCAAGTTTGGGTTGCTACGAAGTCGTCAGTCAGTTTCTTCAACTGAGCTTCAACTTCATCGTTGTATGCACCCGTCTTGTCGATCTCAGCTGCGAATTCAGCGTATTGACCGCGAGCGTACGATAGTAGAGCCGCTTCGAAATCTAGCAGTTTGCTTAGTTCAACATCTGCTAAATAGCCGCGCTCTGCCGCGAAGATAACTAGTGCTTGGTCAAATACAGACATTGGAGCGTACTGCTTCTGCTTCATTAGTTCTGTAACTTTTTGACCGTGGTCTAGCTGTTTCTTCGTCGCTTCATCAAGGTCAGACGAGAACTGTGCGAATGCCGCTAGTTCACGGTACTGAGCTAGTGCAGTACGGATACCGCCAGATAGCTTCTTGATGATTTTCGTCTGAGCTGAACCACCTACACGAGATACTGAGATACCTGGGTCAACAGCTGGGCGAACACCCGCGTTGAATAGCTCAGTTTGTAGGAAGATCTGACCATCGGTAATCGAGATTACGTTAGTCGGTACGAATGCTGAAACGTCACCTGCTTGAGTTTCGATGATAGGAAGAGCAGTCAAAGAACCAGTCTTACCTTTCACTTCACCGTTAGTGAAACGCTCTACGTACTCTTCGTTTACACGAGCTGCACGCTCTAGTAGACGCGAGTGTAAGTAGAATACGTCACCTGGGAATGCCTCACGGCCTGGTGGACGTTTTAGTAGTAGAGAGATCTGACGGTAAGCTACCGCTTGCTTAGATAGATCATCGTAAACAATCAGTGCATCTTCACCGCGATCGCGGAAGTATTCACCCATCGCACAACCTGCGTATGGCGCTAGATATTGTAGCGCTGCAGATTCAGAAGCAGATGCAACAACAACGATAGTGTTAGCTAGCGCGCCGTGCTCTTCTAGTTTGCGAACTACGTTAGCGATAGTCGATGCTTTCTGACCGATTGCTACGTAGATTGAGAAAATACCAGAGTCTTTCTGGTTAATAATCGCATCGATCGCCATTGCTGTTTTACCAGTCTGACGGTCACCGATCACAAGCTCACGCTGACCACGACCGATAGGGATCATTGAGTCAACTGATTTGTAGCCAGTTTGTACAGGTTGGTCTACCGATTTACGGTCGATTACACCTGGTGCGATTACTTCTACAGGCGAAGTCAGTTTCGCTTCGATTGGACCTTTACCATCGATAGGTTCACCTAGCGTGTTTACTACGCGACCTAGTAGTTCTGGACCAACTGGCACTTCAAGAATGCGGCCAGTACCTGTAACTTTCATGCCTTCCTTAAGGTCAGCATATGGGCCCATTACTACCGCACCAACCGAGTCACGCTCAAGGTTAAGTGCTAGTGCATAACGGCCACCCGGTAATTCAATCATTTCACCTTGCATCACGTCCGCTAGGCCGTGGATGCGGATGATACCATCGCTTACCGATACGATAGTACCCTCGTTGCGAGCTTCACTAACAACTTCGAAAGATTCGATACGTTGTTTGATTAGATCGCTAATTTCCGTGGAATTAAGTTGCATGCTCCAATCCCCATTAAGACTGCAATGCATCGCTCAGGCGGTTCAAACGACCACGCGCTGAGTCATCGATGACTAGGTCTCCGGCTCGAATAATAACCCCACCAAGTAGGGTCTCATCTACGCTGCAATTCAGCTTCACTTTGCGTTCAAGACGCGCTTCAAGTTTGCTGCCAATATTTGCTAGCTGCTCATCAGAAAGTTCGCTTGCTGAAATCACTTCAACATCGATTTCTTTCTCATGCTCTTTCTTCAATAAGAAGAACTGCTCACAAACATCAGGAAGGGCCGTAAGACGACCATTCTCAGCCATAACCTTAATCAGGTTTTGACCGTGCGCATCAACTTGTTCACCGCAAACTGCAACAAAAATTTCTGCCATTTTGTCAGCTGAAACAGAACCTGTTAAAAGTTCATTCATTTGTTCGTTTTTGGCAACTTCAGTAGCGAAAGACAACATTTGGCCCCATTGGTCCAACTGGTCTTTGTCTACAGCAAAGTCAAAAGCTGCTTTAGCATAGGGGCGTGCGATTGTAGTCAAATCAGACATATGCGCCCCCAGACTTAAAGTTTTGCAGTAATGTTGTCGAGAATATCTTTCTGAGCGTCTTTATCGATAGTACGCTCAAGGATTTTCTCAGCACCAGCTACAGCCAGAGTAGCAACTTGTTTGCGCAGCTCATCGCGTGCACGATTACGTTCAGCTTCAAGTTCTGCTTCCGCTTGCGCTAGGATTTTCTGGCGTTCTGCCTGAGCTTCCTCGCGAGCTTCATCAATAATTTGAGACTTACGCTTGTTCGCTTGGTCGATGATCTCAGTTGCTGTGCGCTTCGCTTCTTTCATCTGATCAGAAGCGTTGGCTTGTGCTAGATCCAAGTCTTTTGCAGCACGTTCCGCTGCTTGAAGACCATCAGCAATTTTTTTCTGACGTTCTTCAATCGCTTGCATCAACGGTGGCCATACATACTTCATGCAGAACCACACAAATAGTGCGAACGAGATTGCTTGACCTAGCAGAGTTGCGTTTATGTTCACAACAGCTACCCCTCTATTTGGACTTAGTGTTAATCAGTGACAAGCCTGAGCTCGTCCCGAGTTAAAGGTGATTAACCTAGTTGACCAACGAATGGGTTTGCGAATGTGAATAGTAGCGCGATTACGATACCGATCATTGGAACCGCATCAAGTAGACCTGCGATGATGAACATCTTAACTTGTAGCATAGGAGCCATTTCTGGTTGACGTGCTGCACCTTCTAGGAATTTACCACCTAGTAGTGCGAAACCAATCGCTGTACCAAGAGAAGCAAGACCGACGATAATACCTACGGCGATTGCAGAAAAGCTCAGTAAAGTTTCCATTACTATCTCCAATTTATAGTTGTTGGCTTAGTGCCCAAATAAAAAGCTTAAAAAATTAATGATCAGAGTCTTCGTGTGCCATTGACAGGTAAACAATTGTCAACATCATGAATACGAAGGCTTGAATCGTAATAACCAAGATATGGAAGATTGCCCACGGTAGTGAACCCATCCATTGTAAGTACCATGGTAGCATTGCCGCACAAAGAATGAATACAACCTCACCCGCGAACATGTTACCGAATAGACGCATACCAAGTGATAGAGGCTTCGCTAGTAGCGATACCACTTCAATCAGTAGGTTAAACGGAATCATCAGTGGGTGATTGAATGGATGTAGTGCAAGTTCTTTTGCGAATCCACCTAGACCTTTCACTTTGATGCTGTAGTAAATCATCAAGGCAAAAACGCCTAGAGCCATAGCCATGGTGATATTCACATCAGCAGACGGTACAACCTTAAGATAAGGGATACCTAGCCAATGCTCTGCTGGGTATGGTAAGAAGTCGATCGGGACTAAGTCCATCACGTTCATCAAAAATACCCAACAAAAGATAGTCAGTGCTAAAGGCGCGATCAGTGGGTTGCGTCCATGGAACGTGTCTTTGACGTTTTCCGCGACAAATTCAACGATCATTTCTACAGCACACTGAAGCTTACCTGGTACACCCGCTGTTGTTTTCTTCGCTACTTTGTAAAAAATTCCAAGGAAAATTAAACCAGTAAACCAAGAAAAAAACAGGCTATCGATATGTACGTTCCAGAAACTTGCTTCATCCGCTACCAAGCCTAACTTAGCTAAAGATAGGTTTGATAAGTGGTGGGCAATGTATCCGGACGATGTTAGCGCTTCACCTGGCGCAGCCATAACTCATCCTATTTTTTGTTGTTAATGAATAGCACTGGTGCACAGATATTAATACCTAGTACCAGCAAATAGGTTAGTTTGAGGGGAACGAGTTCCACCTGCATATACATGTAGGCTACGTAGAACAACACAACCGTGATGAGGATTTTCAGAACTTCACCTGTGTAGAAAGAGGCCGCGACACGCTTGGCAGCACGAGCTCCACTAAACATAAAAGCACAAAACGCAAAGACAGCGTTGGCAACAACAAAAATGCCCCCACCAACCAGCGCTGAAAGTCCCCATTCAGGATTCACGGCTATCGCCATTCCTGCAGCCACAAAAATAACCGCGCCAGACTGGATCATCAACAATTGCCTTGCGAGCTCTCGTCCTGGTCTAGCTAACGCAGCTACCATGTATTCGTACCTCTAGTAATATCCACTTTGCACTAAACTCTCTGTGCTGGGAAATTGGCGAAAATTATACGGTCAGTCCAACTGAATGCAATTAAATTGCAGCAAAAACTTACAGTTTTGTTTACAAACCGACAACTTTCACACAAAATTCGATTATTTTGATTAATTGACCTAAATCAATTATCTCATCTAGGCCTCAAGCTTGGCAATTAGTTGCTCCAATTTGTGAGGCTCATCAAGACTTATCGTCACTTTTGCTTTGCCATTCGCTGAACGGACTAAAGAAACTTTAGCATCAAGCAGTCGACTCAATTTATGCGACATTTGCTCTGCTTCGGTATCTTCTTGTTGCGCTTTTTGCTCATTTTGTGGCGCTAAGCACTTTTTTACTAACTGTTCGGTCTGGCGAACAGTCATTTGTTTCTTTGCGACCTGCTCTGCAACTTCGATTTGTTGCTCTCCTTCAAGAGCCAACAAAGCACGAGCATGCCCCATTTCTAATTTTTTATCTGCAACCAAACCTTTTACATCAATTTCTAGCTGATTAAGACGTAATAGGTTACTTACCGTGGTTCTAGATTTGCCAATCACATCGGCAACTTGCTGATGAGTCAGCGTAAATTCATCTTGCAAACGTTCAAGCGCTTGCGCTTCTTCAATCACGTTCAGATCTTCACGCTGAATGTTTTCAATCAACGCCATCGCTATCGCCGCACGGTCTTCGACCTTTTTCACCAAACAAGGTACGCGTTTTAGACCAGCTTGCTTTGCCGCACGCCAACGACGTTCACCGGCAATAATTTCAAACTGCCCACTCGCCACTTGACGCACCACAATAGGTTGAATGATGCCTTGTGACTGAATCGAAGCAGCAAGCTCTTCTAGCGCCTCAGGAGCCATATCTTTACGCGGTTGGTAAACACCCGGCTGAAGCTGACCTATCGCTAAATCTGTCAGTTCTCCATCCGCTGATAGTGCCTGACTTTGAGATGCAATGTGCTGTTTCTCACGCGCTAACGAACTGGTCGACAATAACGCATCCAGTCCTTTTCCAAGACCACGCTTAGACATGGGATGAATTCCTTAGGTTAGTGTTAAACTGGGACTTCTTCGCGGCGAAGCATTTCGCCCGCTAGAGCAAGATACGCTTTGGCGCCAGCAGAGTACTTATCGTAGTACATGGCTGGTTTACCGTGGCTCGGCGCTTCGGCCAAACGCACATTACGTGGAATTACAGTACGGTAAACTTTACTACCAAAGTGCTTTTTCAGTTGATCGGATACTTCATTAGATAGGCGGTTACGTGGGTCGTACATAGTACGTAGCAAACCCTCGATTTTGAGGTTCTCATTGACCACGGCCGCTAACTTGCTGATTGTATCCATAAGAGCAGTTAAACCTTCTAACGCAAAGTATTCACATTGCATCGGCACCAGCACAGAATCGGCTGCGGCCATAGCGTTGATTGTAAGAAGGTTTAGAGAAGGAGGACAATCAATAAAGATGAAATCATAGTTATCGCGAACTGACGCAAGTGCATTTTTCAAGCGCACCTCACGAGCGAAGACTTCCATCAATTTGATTTCTGCAGCGGTCACATCACCGTTTGCTGCTATCAGATCGTATTTTCCAGTGGTCTGCGTACACACGACTTGATCAAACGGCGTATCTTCAACCAAAAGATCATACGCCGTTGCGTCAACCATGTACTTATCCACGCCACTGGCCATCGTAGCATTACCTTGAGGGTCGAGATCGATCACCAAAACCTTGCGCTTTGTTGCCGCCATCGAAGCTGCTAAGTTAATGCACGTTGTTGTTTTGCCGACCCCACCTTTCTGGTTGGCGATTGCTACGATTTTACCCACGATTACCTCGCTAATTTTCCTTGCGCGATAAGATTACTAGATGACGATCGCCTTCCAACTCGGGAACAGCCAAAGATATGATCTCTGTCACACTACACCATTCAGGAAGCAGATCTATTTCATCTTTAGGGTGTTGTCCTTTCAACGCGAGAAACACCCCAGAATCTTGTTTAGGCAGATGATGACACCATTCCACCATATCCGTCATTGAAGCAAAAGCTCGACTCAAAACGCCATCAAATTTTTCTTCTGGTTGGAATTCTTCGACGCGACTTTGAATTGGGGTCACATTTTTCAATCCCAACGTATGGACCACTTGTTTGATAAAGCGAATACGTTTGCCAAGACTATCAAGTAAGAAAAATGTCTTACCTGGATTCATGATTGCCAATGGAATACCTGGCAAACCAGGTCCAGTCCCCACATCAATAAAGCGCTCACCTGGTAAGTGAGTGCTAACAACAATGCTATCAAGGATATGTTTCACCAACATATCAAGCGGGTCACGAACTGATGTTAGGTTGTAGGCTTTGTTCCATTTGTCGAGCAGTTCGACATAACCGACTAACTGCTCGCGTTGTTTTTCAGAGACTTCTAAATCGGTATGGGCGATCAGAGCATCCAGTTTTGTACGTAGTGTGCTCATTACTCTTCCTCACCTTTTTTCAACAAGCCGTGCTTTTTCAGGTGCACAAGCAGAATAGAAATCGCCGCCGGCGTAATACCAGAGATACGTGAAGCAATACCAATGCTTTCTGGTTTTGCTTCTGTTAGCTTCGCCACAACTTCGTTGGAAAGGCCTTTCACGTCTTTGTAATCTATATCAGCTGGTAACTTAGTGTGCTCATGGCGCAGTGACTTTTCGATCTCTTCTTGCTGACGCTTGATGTAACCATCGTACTTCACTTGAATTTCAACTTGCTCTGATGCTTGTTGATCTTCTAGTGCCGGTGCGAACGCATCAAGTTGCGTCAGTTGTGAATATGTGATCTCTGGACGACGAAGAAGATCCTCACCACTCGCTTCACGTGCCATTGGTGTTTTCAATAGCTTGTTCAGCTCGTCGATACCTACTGAGTTCGGGTTCATCCACGTCGATTTTAGACGTTGACGCTCAGTTTCCATGTTATTGATTTTCTTGTTGAAGCGCGCCCAACGCACATCATCAATCAAACCAAGCTCACGCGCTTTTTCTGTCAAACGTAGATCAGCGTTGTCTTCACGCAGCAGCAAACGGTATTCAGCACGAGAAGTAAACATGCGGTACGGTTCTTTGGTACCCATGGTCGACAAGTCGTCAATCAATACACCCATGTACGCTTGGTCACGGCGAGGGCTCCAGCCTTCTTTGTCTTGGCTGTATAAACTAGCGTTTAGACCTGCCATCAGACCTTGTGCTGCGGCTTCTTCGTAGCCTGTAGTGCCGTTAATTTGGCCAGCAAAGAACAAACCACTGATAAATTTAGTCTCATAAGTTTGCTTCAAATCACGAGGATCGAAGAAATCGTACTCAATCGCGTAGCCAGGACGAACAATGTGTGCGTTTTCAAAACCTTTCATTGAACGAACAATTTGTACTTGCACGTCAAATGGCAAGCTGGTGGAAATACCATTTGGATACAGCTCGTGTGTCGTTAGACCTTCAGGCTCAATAAAGATTTGATGGCTGTTCTTATCCGCAAAACGCATTACTTTGTCTTCGATTGAAGGACAGTAACGCGGACCAATCCCTTCGATCACACCAGCGTACATTGGGCTGCGATCTAGATTGTTGCGGATCACCTCATGAGTTTGCTCATTGGTGTGAGTAATAAAACATGGGATTTGACGCGGTTGATGCTCACGTTTGCCCATGAATGAGAATACTGGTGTTGGGTTGTCACCATGTTGAGCTTCTAGCACAGAAAAATCGACACTGCGCGCATCAATACGAGGTGGCGTACCCGTTTTTAGACGATCCACACGGAACGGTAGCTCACGTAGTCGATCCGCCAATGCGATCGATGGTGGATCTCCAGCACGACCGCCAGAAGAGCTTTCCATACCAATGTGGATCTTACCGCCAAGGAAAGTACCTACGGTTAATACCACCGCTTTAGCGCGGAATTTCAGCCCCATTTGGGTCACAACGCCAACCACACGATCTTGTTCCACAATCAGATCATCAACGGATTGTTGGAACAGTGTTAGATTTGGAGCATTTTCCAGCGCATTACGTACATACGCTTTGTACAATGCACGGTCTGCTTGAGCACGTGTTGCTCGTACAGCTGGACCTTTAGAGGCATTTAATGTTCGGAATTGAATACCTGCATGGTCAATAGCTTCAGCCATTAGACCACCCATAGCATCCACTTCTTTTACTAAGTGACCTTTCCCGATACCACCAATCGCCGGGTTACAAGACATTTGGCCTAATGTATCGATGTTATGGGTAAGGAGAAGCGTTTTTTGTCCTGTGCGTGCAGATGCGAGCGCGGCTTCCGTTCCTGCGTGTCCGCCACCGACAACAATGACGTCAAAGTTTTCGTGATAAAGCATGAACTGACCTCAGGTATTCAAAGGATTAAATGGACAGATAAAAAAGAGCGGTATTTTACCTTTTTTATCTGTGAGAGAGAATCGTTTTCTCGCTTTTCACATTTTAGTCTCCAAGACTATATATATAAGATCTATATATATGATCTTTTATTGGATCTATTATTAGGATCGAGCCTTTCTGTGGATAACTAGAAAATGATCAACAAGATCATGGATCTTCTTTGGATCATATCTTGTGATCATGATTTGATCTGATCGAGGATTACCTGGGATCAAAATAGAAGGTTATACACAGGGGGTAAAATGGATCTAAGTTGTTCTTTGGATAACTAAAGGAAAATCACTGGATCTTACCTGGTTTATCCACAGGTGGTTTGAGCGTTTTTTGAGCGGTTGAACAATTAGTTTTGCTAGGAGTTGTGTACAAAGAGGGAAATCAGAGCCGCAATGCGACTCTGTGGAAAGGGAATTAAGCAGAAAAGCGTGGCAGATTCTCTTGTAACCACACTTCTGCGGCATCTTCTGGTACGTCGTGGCTAAGTACATCAATTTTCAGGCAATCTGCAATAGGTGTAGCGCCAATGTCTTCTAATAAGTCATAGGCGTGTTGGCCAGCAGCACAAAACGTATCGTAACTCGAGTCACCGATTGCAATGACAGCGAACTTCACATCTACCATATTAGGTGGTGTATTCTGTAGTGCAGCAATAAATGGTTGGATGTTATCTGGATATTCACCTGCACCGTGTGTAGAAGTGACTAGTAGCCAAGTGCCTTGATTCTCGATCGATGACAACCCTGGTTGGTTGTGGATCGTAGTCTCAAAACCATTTTCATTCAGTAGATCACTAAGGTGATCACCGACGTATTCTGCGCCACCTAACGTACTGCCTGTAATAATGTGGATCATGTGTCTTCCTTTATAAGCCATACCAACGACAGATTTTAGCCGTGCGTCGGTACAAAAAGAAACGCGGTGTTAAACTTCTGCCTAACACCGCGCGTTTTACTATTTACCGATACAGAATGAGGAAAAGATTCGGCCTAGGAGGTCATCAGAGCTGAACTCTCCGGTAATCTCATTCAAGTGCTGCTGAGTAATACGCAGCTCTTCCGCCAATATTTCTCCAGCCATAAAGCCTTCAAGCTGCTCTTGGCCAATCTGAAGGTGCTGAGCTGCACGTTCTAGTGCGTCTAGGTGGCGACGACGAGCCATAAAGCCGCCTTCAGTATTACCGGAAAAGCCCATGCATTCTTTTAAGTGGCTGCGTAAAGCATCCACACCAGCGCCTGTTTTTGCTGAGAGGCGAATTAAGGTTGGATCGTTCACATGGCAGATCCCCATCTCTTCACCGGTTTGATCCGCTTTGTTACGGATCACTGTCATGCCCATATTACTTGGTAGGCGATCAACAAAGTCTGGCCAGATGTCTTTTGGATCCGTCGCGTCAGTTGTGGTGCCATCTACCATGAATAGCACACGGTCTGCCTGGGCTATTTCGTCCCATGCTCGCTCGATACCGATTTTCTCGACTTCATCAGAAGCGTCACGCAGACCGGCTGTATCGATGATGTGCAGCGGCATACCATCAATGTGGATGTGCTCACGTAGTACGTCACGGGTGGTACCAGCAATATCGGTAACAATTGCCGACTCTTTGCCTGACAGCGCGTTCAGTAGGCTAGATTTACCCGCATTAGGGCGGCCTGCAATCACGACTTTCATGCCTTCACGCATGATGGCGCCTTGGTTGGCTTCTTTACGTACTGCATCGAGGTTATCGATGATCGCTTGTAGGTCACCAGACACTTTACCATCGGCCAAAAAGTCGATCTCTTCTTCTGGGAAGTCAATGGCCGCTTCCACGTAGATACGTAAGTGGATCAGAGATTCCACCAGCGTTTGAATACGTTGCGAGAACTGGCCTTGCAGTGATTGCAGAGCTGATTTCGCCGCTTCTTCTGAGCTGGCATCAATCAGATCGGCAATCGCTTCTGCTTGAGTGAGGTCCATCTTATCGTTTAGGAAAGCGCGTTCTGAGAACTCTCCAGGACGCGCGGCACGTACGCCATCAATGCCGAGAATACGCTTAATCAGCATGTCCATAACTACAGGGCCACCGTGACCTTGCAGTTCAAGTACGTCTTCGCCTGTAAACGAATGTGGGTTAGGGAAGTACAGTGCAATGCCTTGGTCTAGCACGGTGCCATCTTCCGCTTGGAATGGCAGGTACTCTGCGTAGCGAGGCTTTAGCGTTTTACCTGTAACTTCTAGCGCCACTTGATTGGCCTTAGGGCCAGAAACACGAATAATGCCGACACCACCACGACCGGGTGCGGTAGCCTGAGCGACAATCGTATCTGTAGTCATAATCTTGCCTTTTGAGCTGGGCTATAGGTGTTGAGACCTAGGGAGCCAGAACCAATTAATTAGCTGAATTGTAATCAGCCAAAAACAAAAAGGCGACCTTTTGGCCGCCTTTCTTATGCTTTTCTATCAAGGTTACTTAGTGTGTAAGCCTTTTTTCTCCAGCGCTTTGTAAATCAAAGTTTGCTGGATAAGCGTAACGATGTTCGACACCAACCAGTATAGAACTAGGCCTGATGGGAAGAACAAGAAGAAGAAGGTAAACATAACCGGCATAAAGGTCATGATCTTCTGCTGCATTGGATCCGTTACTGTTGTTGGGCTCATCTTCTGGATTAGGAACATTGACGCACCCATCAGTAGCGGCAGGATGTAGTAAGGGTCCTGTGCTGAAAGGTCATGAATCCAACCGAAGAATGGTGAGTGACGTAGCTCAACCGATTCCATTAGTGCCCAGTATAGCGCGATGAAGATAGGCATCTGTAGGATAAGAGGTAGACAGCCACCCAGTGGGTTCACTTTCTCTTTCTTATACAGTTCCATCATCTCTTGGCTCATGCGCTGACGGTCATCACCGATACGCTCACGCATTGCTTGCAGCTTAGGCTGTAGCATGCGCATTTTCGCCATAGACGTGTATTGCGCTTTCGTTAGTGGGTACATTGCACCACGAACGATGAAGGTCAAACAGATGATTGCTACACCCCAGTTACCCACGAAGCTTTGAATGAAAGCAAGCAGTGAGTGAAGTGGTTTCGCGATGAACCATAGCCAGCCGTAGTCCACTACTAGGTCTAGGTTTGGTGCCACTGCTGCCATTTCGTTTTGTAGCTTAGGACCAACCCATAGTGTTGCTTCAAAGTTCGCTTGATCACCCGTTGCGATAGTTTTGTTTGGCATACGTACGCCGATGTCGCCTAGGTTACCAATCACGCGAGTGTACAGGTTAGTACCTGGTTCGTTGCGTGGGATCCAAGCTGCAGCGAAGTAGTGTTGGATCATTGCTGCCCAACCTTGGCCATCTGCTAGGTTGATAGACAGGTTACGATCCTGCATATCTTCAAAGCTGTATTTCTTGTAACGAACGTCTTCTGTTGAGTAAGCGCCGCCACGGTAAGTAGGCATTGTGATGCTACCACCCGCGTCCATTAGGTTTTGACGCAAGTGAGCGTACATACCAAATGTTGCGTTGTTACCAGAGTTGTTCACTACATCGTATTCTACGTTCAGCGCGTAGCTGCCACGTTTTAATACGTAAGTCTTGATGTATTCGATGCCGTTCGCAGTGAAAGTCATTGGAACGCGTAGTTCGTCTTGACCGTCAGCTAGAGTGAAGCTGTCTGCGCTCACGTTGTAGTGAGGACGGTTAGTGCTGCTAAGGTCGATACCTTGAGGACCCACTAGACCGCTTTGTGCGATGAACTGGTGACCTTTAGTGTCTTTTAGCAGAACGAATGGGTCTGATGAATCAAGTTCAGCAGAGTATTTGTTCAGGTCGGCATGTACCACATCGCCACCAACGGTGTCGATCGACAGAGTTAAAACATCAGTCGTTACTGTGATAGTTTTTGCTGAAGCTTGCTGTTGACCAGGAACTGGGTCTAGCTCATCCGCAAAAGATGGTGCAGGTAGAGTACTGCTTGATTGAGCCTGTTCGACCGCTTGAGGTGCTGGATTCTTTGCTACTTGCCATTGTTGAAATAGCAAGAAAGAAACCAGTGCCAGAGCGATGAGCAGGATATTACGTTGAGAATCCATCGTTAGTTATCTCTGTCTTGTTTTTGGACTGGTGGAACGGGGTCATACCCCCCTTCATTCAAAGGGTGGCATTTTAATAGACGTTTGCCTGATAACCAACATCCTTTTACAAAACCGTGAGCTCTCAAAGCTTCTAGTGCGTAAGTGGAACAAGTTGGTGTGAACCGGCAGCGAGGACCAATCAAAGGGCTGATAAACCAGCGATAAAGATAAACGAGCCCAATGGCTATCCACGTGAAGGGCGAGACAGGCGATGCCATAGCTTATCAAACAACTTAAATAGTTCCTCATTGCTTAAATCTTGCGCGCTTTTCTTAGCAATCACAACAAAATCTTTATTAGGAAGTTGATGTTGATTGTTACGAAAGCTTTCACGAGCCAAACGCTTAAAGCGGTTTCGACCGACAGCAGTTTTAATTTGCTTTTTCGGAACAGCTAAACCTAATCGTGGATGAGAAAGTTTGTTATTGCGAGCAATGATGGTGAAATGAGGCGAGCCAGCTCGATGAGCTTGCTGGAAGACGTTTTGATAATGCTCGGGAGTTAACAAGCGTAACTCCCGATTAAACGCGTACGTGTTCAAAATAAACTAGCGATTATTTTGATAGGCGCGCACGGCCTTTTGCACGACGTGCGTTGATAACTTTACGACCGTTCTTAGTTGCCATGCGAGCACGGAAGCCGTGAGTACGCTTGCGCTTTAGAACTGTAGGTTGAAAAGTGCGTTTCATGATAATTACCTTTACTGATCAGTAGTTTTAGGTTCTTGTTAAACCCGGCGTGGGCAATATGCTTTCTTTATATAAAGAAGCTCTTTATATAGAGAAGAACAACCGACGCCTCTCAACAAAGAGGCGGAATTGTAATCACACTCACATAATGTGTCAATGACTCATGTGTATGAAATTCCGGCCGGGCGATTATACGTAGTGTGAGTAAAATCTCAAGGATCGATTGATCCTAATGCTTGATCTTTACTCTATTCCCACTTGGTTAAGGAATTTTTTCAATTTAGGATCTTGTGGATTGTCGAAAATATCCTGTGGAGAACCTTGTTCAACAATGTTGCCTTCGGCCATAAAGATCACTCTGTCTGCGACTTCTTTGGCAAATTGCATCTCGTGTGTGACCACCAGCATTGTCTGGTGCTGATTGGCTAACTTCTTCATTAATGAGAGAACTTCTCCTACCCACTCAGGATCCAGAGCAGAAGTTGGCTCATCAAAAAGCAACAGTTCTGGCTGTAGTGCCATTGCGCGGCCGATACCCACACGCTGTTGTTGTCCACCAGACAGTGCCGCTGGATAACTTTCGCCTTTATCGCCAAGACCAATGTCGTCGAGAATCTCTTGCGCGCGTTTCAATGCGTCTTCTTTTTTCCAACCACGCACCGTGATCAGGCCTTCTGCAATATTTTGACGCGCATTCATATGAGCAAATAGGGCGTAGTTTTGAAATACAAACCCTGTACGGCGACGTAATGCCAACACTTCTGCTTTTGTATGCTTTTGCGTATCGACAGAGATATCATCGATAGTGATTCGGCCCTCATCAGCTTGCTCTAAGAAGTTCACGGTGCGCAACAGTGTTGATTTACCGGTACCACTAGAGCCAATAATGACGATGATCTCGCCTTGCTTGATATCAAGATCGATGCCTTTCAGCACTTCAGTATCGCCAAAGCGTTTATGGATATTTTCTAATTTGATCATCGTACATACGCCTTATTCAATTTCGCTTCTGCCCAGATTTGTACTCGAGTCAAAATTACCACCACACCCCAATAAATCAGTGCAACAGCAAGGAAAGCTTCAAAGAAACGGAAGCTAGAAGAGGCCTCCATCTGCGCTTTGGCCATGATTTCTGCCACACCCAGCGTGAAGGCGAGGGAGGTCGACTTAATCATGTCGATAAAGTAGTTCATCAGTGAAGGCAGCGCGACTCGGGTAGCTTGCGGTAAAATCACACGACGCATCGCTTGTGGTGTTGTCATACCTACTGACAAACTTGCTTCCATTTGGCTGCGGTCAATGCCGATGATCGCCGCACGGATACTTTCAGCCATGTAGGCCGCAAAGTGCAAGGTTAAACCAATTACCGCTGCCGAGAAGGCGTCGAGACCGACCATGATCGGGAAGATTTGTGGTAAGCCGTAGTAAAGTAAAAACAGTTGAACTAGCAGCGGGGTTCCACGAAAGAAGCTGATGTATAGTTGGCTCAACTGGTCGAGTACTGGCAGCTTAAATACGCGAATATTGGCTAAAATGATGGCTAAAATCAGTGAAAAGACCAATCCCCATGTGGCCATTTCCATGGTTGTGCCAAGATACTTGAGCAGTATTGGCAGCAGTTCCAACATGTAATTAAAATCAAATCCCATACGACTTACCTTGAGAAAAGAAAAGGTGGAATACGAAGTTCCACCTTGTCATTGAATTAAAAAGGACGCGAAGCCACACTCAGCATCCTAAAAGAAGAGAAGTGTTACTTAGTGATGTCGGCACCAAACCATTTCACTGAAATCTTCTCTACTGTTCCATCGGCGCGCATCTCAGTGAGTGCTTTGTTTACTTCTGCCTGTAGTTTGCGACCTTTTTCGTTGTCTACGAACGGCCATGCGTTTTGAATGGTTTCAAACGGTTCACCTGCAAGCTCTAGTGGCAAACCAGTTTTCTTAATCAGTTCGAGTGCAGATAGGCGATCCATGATGAAGGCATCGGCACGGCCTAGCGCGACATCGTGTTCAATACCAGTATCGTAAGTCTTGATATTGATCTTACCGTCTTTATCGTAATCACGTAGCAATTGTTCAAAGTTAGAGCCTAGGTTAACCGCAACGGTTTTTCCTGCTAGATCTTCTACTCCTTGAATACTGTCATTACCTTTACGAACGGTAATTTGCGCACCATCTACCACATAAGGGTCTGCGAAAAGGTACTTGGCTTTACGTGCGTCAGTCATAGTGATCTGGTTAGAGATGGTATCAATACGCCCCGTTTCTAGTAGGCCAAACAAACCTGAGAAGTTTGCAGTGACGTATTCGATCTTGTAATCGTTGCGCTTACCGATCTCGTCCCACATATCGACTTCAAAACCTTGTAGCTTGTCTTGTTTAACGAAGGTAAATGGGAAGTAGCGACCTGACATACCTACTTTTACTTCAGTAGTCGCTGTATCGACAGCTGCTTGAACCGTAGCGGCAGACAACGCAATGGCTGCAACGGCAACCTTAATCCAGTGTTTCATAATACATCTCCATACTTTTATGGTTGGAAATACTACTGTCAGTTAGCTCAATTAAATAAATAACCAAGTGCAATAACCTAGTCCTGAGAGTAATAAGATCGTGATTGGTATAGATAGTAGGCAATAAATCGCAATAAATGATGAAAAAACGATCGAAAATGGCTGGGGCAGCGATCAAAAAATAGTAGTGAAGGAAAATTCATTCACAGAGTTATCACCAATTGCTCGATCTGGCTAATTTTGCCCAAATGTGGATCATTATGTGGGCAATCTTGGGGCAAGATGTGTTGATCTCACTAAGTCCAGCGAAATAATTGTGAATAACTTGGATCTTATTCACTGGATCGTCGATCAATCGCTGGCGATCTTGGTTATCAACAGGTAAAATTGCCAGTCTTTTCCGATAATTCAAATACTCAGTGGGGGCACCGTGTCATCTTCGCTTTGGTTGCAATGTTTGCAGCAGCTTCAAGAAGAGCTACCAGCTACAGAATTCAGCATGTGGGTTCGTCCGTTACAAGCGGAGCTCAATGACAATACTCTCACTTTGTTCGCGCCCAACCGTTTTGTTTTGGATTGGGTCCGCGACAAGTACCTGAACAGCATCAATCGTTTACTGCAAGAATACTGCGGTAATGACATCCCTAGCTTGCGCTTTGAAGTGGGCAGCCGCCCTGTGGCAGCTCCAAAACCGGCACCGACACGTACGCCGGCGGATGTGGCAGCTGAATCTTCGGCACCAGCACAACTGCAAGCACGCAAACCTGTACACAAAACGTGGGATGACGACGCTCAAGCAATCGCGAACATCAATCACCGCTCAAATGTGAACCCAAAACATAAGTTCAATAACTTCGTTGAAGGTAAATCGAACCAACTTGGTTTGGCCGCTGCGCGTCAGGTGTCAGATAACCCTGGTGCAGCTTACAATCCACTGTTCTTATACGGTGGTACGGGTTTAGGTAAAACGCACTTGTTGCATGCCGTGGGTAATGCGATTGTGGATAACAATCCAAATGCGAAAGTGGTGTACATGCACTCTGAGCGTTTTGTACAAGACATGGTAAAAGCACTGCAAAACAACGCGATTGAAGAATTCAAACGCTACTACCGCAGTGTGGATGCGTTGCTTATCGATGATATCCAATTCTTTGCTAATAAAGAGCGTTCGCAGGAAGAATTCTTCCATACCTTCAACGCGTTGTTGGAAGGTAACCAACAGATCATCTTAACTTCTGACCGTTATCCAAAAGAGATCAGTGGTGTAGAAGATCGTCTAAAATCACGTTTTGGTTGGGGCTTAACCGTCGCGATCGAACCACCTGAGCTTGAAACGCGTGTTGCGATCTTGATGAAGAAAGCGGAAGACCACCAAATTCATCTTGCTGATGAAGTGGCGTTCTTTATTGCTAAGCGTCTCCGTTCTAACGTTCGTGAACTAGAAGGGGCGTTGAACCGCGTTATCGCTAATGCGAACTTTACTGGCCGCCCAATTACGATTGATTTTGTACGTGAAGCGCTGCGTGACTTGTTGGCTCTGCAAGAAAAACTCGTGACCATCGATAACATTCAAAAGACGGTTGCCGAATACTACAAAATTAAAGTGGCGGACCTGCTGTCTAAACGTCGCTCTCGCTCGGTAGCACGTCCTCGCCAGTTGGCAATGGCACTAGCAAAAGAGCTGACCAACCACAGCTTGCCAGAAATTGGTGATGCGTTTGGTGGTCGTGACCACACCACGGTACTGCATGCTTGTCGCAAGATTGAGCAGCTGCGTGAAGAGAGCCACGATATTAAAGAAGATTACTCTAACTTGATTCGCACCCTGTCTTCTTAATCGGGTAGAATGACAGTATTCCAAGCAAATCATTAATTGAGCTGACAGCGTAAAGAGCCAAGCATGAAATTTACTATTGAACGTAGTCATTTAATCAAACCGCTACAACAGGTTTCGGGCGCATTAGGTGGCCGACCAACCCTACCAATTTTGGGTAACCTACTGCTTAAAGTAGAAGAGAATGTGTTATCCATGACCGCGACCGATTTGGAAGTGGAATTGGTGAGCAAAGTGACTCTAGAAGGGGATTGTGAAGCGGGCAGCATTACCGTTCCTTCTCGTAAGTTTCTCGATATCTGTCGCGGCCTGCCAGATGATGCGATCATTACCTTTGTACTAGAAGGCGATCGCGTGCAAGTTCGTTCAGGCCGTAGTCGTTTCTCTTTAGCTACACTTCCTGCGAACGATTTTCCAAATATCGAAGATTGGCAGAGTGAAGTCGAAGTGTCATTGACTCAGTCTGAGCTCCGTACGCTGATCGAAAAAACCCAATTCTCAATGGCGAACCAAGACGTTCGTTACTACCTAAACGGCATGTTGTTTGAAATCGATGGTACCACGCTACGAAGTGTTGCGACCGATGGCCACCGTATGGCGGTATCTCAAACACAATTGGGTGCCGACTTTGCACAAAAGCAAATCATTGTGCCACGTAAAGGTGTGCAAGAGCTTGTGAAGCTAATGGACGTGCCAGAACAGCCTGTTGTACTGCAAATCGGTAGCTCAAATGTACGTGCAGAAGTGAACAACTTTATCTTCACTTCTAAGCTGGTTGATGGTCGTTTCCCTGATTATCGCCGCGTAATGCCGCAAAGTACCACCAAAACATTAGAAGCAAGCTGTGATGAATTACGCCAAGCGTTTTCTCGTGCTGCGATTCTTTCTAATGAAAAATTCCGTGGTGTTCGTGTAAACCTTGCTGGTAGCGAAATGCGTATTACCGCAAATAACCCAGAGCAAGAAGAAGCGGAAGAAATGCTAGACGTGAGCTTTGAAGGTGATGCTATCGAGATCGGTTTCAACGTAAGCTACGTACTTGACGTACTAAACACACTACGTTGCGAGAATGTGCGTGTATCAATGTCAGATGCCAACGCCAGTGCGTTGATTGAAAACGCAGATGATGACAGTGCCATGTACGTGGTGATGCCAATCCGTCTATAAGCCATCTGAATGCCACTTTCTCGTCTCATCATTCAGCAGTTTCGAAACATTAAAGCCTGTGATATTAACTTATCAGCAGGCTTTAACTTTCTTATTGGACCGAATGGCAGCGGCAAGACCAGTGTCCTAGAAGCAATTTATTTGCTCGGACATGGCCGCTCTTTCAAGAGCTCGTTGACTGGTCGAGTTATCCAAAATGAGTGTGATGAGCTGTTTGTTCATGGTCGTTTTTTGAACTCGGATCAATTTGAGCTACCTATTGGCATTAATAAGCAGCGTGATGGCTCAACAGAGGTTAAAATAGGCGGTCAATCTGGGCAAAAATTGGCGCAGCTTGCGCAAGTTCTGCCTTTGCAGTTGATACACCCAGAAGGGTTTGATCTCCTTACGGATGGTCCAAAGCATCGTCGTGCATTTATTGATTGGGGTGTGTTTCATACTGAGCCTGCTTTCTATGATGCATGGGGGCGCTTTAAGCGTCTCAACAAGCAACGTAATGCTCTACTCAAAACTGCCAGAAGTTACCGTGAACTCAGTTATTGGGATCAGGAAATGGCACGTTTGGCAGAAAACATCAGCCAATGGCGTGCGCATTATATTGAACAGATGAAAACCGTAGCGGAAACCATCTGTCAGACATTTTTGCCAGAATTTGAGATCCAATTAAAGTATTATCGTGGATGGGACAAAGACACACCCTATCATGAGATACTAGAGAAAAATTTCGAGCGTGATCAGTCATTGGGTTACACCTTTAGTGGGCCGAATAAGGCTGATCTGCGCATCAAAGTGAATGGAACACCTGTTGAAGATGTTCTATCACGCGGTCAATTAAAACTCATGATGTGTGCGTTGCGTGTGGCGCAGGGGCAACACCTTACTGAGATGACCGGAAAACAATGTATTTATCTAATTGACGACTTTGCGTCGGAATTAGACAGCCAACGTCGTAAGCGTCTTGCGGACTGCTTAAAAGAGACGGGCGCACAAGTATTTGTAAGCTCTATTACTGATAGCCAAATCGCCGATATGTTGGACGATACGGGCAAATTGTTTCATGTGGAACATGGCAGGATAGAGTCAAACTAAAAGAGAGAAACTCATGTCTGAAAATTACGATTCATCGAGTATTAAGGTACTAAAGGGTCTGGATGCGGTTCGTAAGCGTCCAGGTATGTACATTGGCGACACGGACGATGGCACCGGTCTTCACCACATGGTCTTTGAGGTGGTGGATAACTCAATTGATGAAGCGTTGGCAGGTCACTGTAAAGACATCGTTGTGACAATTCATGAGGACAACTCGGTTTCAGTTACGGATGATGGTCGTGGCATTCCAACAGAAATGCACCCAGAAGAAAAAGTATCAGCAGCAGAAGTTATCATGACGGTACTTCACGCTGGTGGTAAGTTCGATGATAACTCATACAAAGTATCGGGTGGTCTGCACGGCGTTGGTGTTTCGGTAGTTAACGCACTGTCTGAAAAAGTAGTATTGACTATCCACCGCGGTGGCCATATTCATACTCAAACATACCATCATGGTGAGCCTCAAGCACCACTAGCAGTCGTGGGTGATACTGACCAAACCGGTACACAAATCCGTTTTTGGCCAAGCGCTGAAACCTTCACAAATATCGAATTCCATTACGATATCCTAGCAAAACGTCTACGTGAGCTTTCTTTCCTTAACTCTGGTGTTTCTATCAAGCTGGTTGATGAGCGTGAAGCAGACAAGAGTGACCACTTCATGTTTGAGGGTGGTATTCAAGCGTTCGTTGAGCATCTAAACACTAACAAAACGCCAATCATCGAGAAAATCTTCCACTTCGACTTTGAACGTGAAGATGGCATTGCCGTAGAAGTCGCGATGCAATGGAACGATGGTTTCCAAGAGAACATCTACTGTTTCACTAACAACATTCCACAGCGCGATGGTGGTACTCACCTTGCAGGTTTCCGTGCGGCGCTAACGCGTACACTGAACAGCTTTATGGATAAAGAAGGTTTCTCTAAGAAAGCAAAAACAGCGACTTCAGGCGATGATGCGCGTGAAGGTCTAACTGCGGTTGTTTCGGTTAAAGTGCCTGATCCTAAGTTCTCAAGCCAAACTAAAGACAAATTGGTTTCATCGGAAGTGAAATCAGCAGTTGAGTCAGCAATGGGTGAAAAACTGTCTGAGTTCCTAATTGAGAACCCATCTGAAGCGAAGATGGTTTGTACTAAAATCATCGATGCAGCACGTGCTCGTGAAGCGGCGCGTAAAGCTCGTGAAATGACTCGTCGTAAAGGTGCGCTAGACCTAGCAGGTCTACCAGGCAAACTTGCAGACTGTCAGGAAAAAGATCCAGCACTCTCTGAACTATACATAGTGGAGGGTGATTCGGCAGGCGGCTCCGCAAAACAAGGCCGTAATCGTAAGAACCAAGCAATCCTACCGCTAAAAGGTAAGATTCTTAACGTAGAAAAAGCGCGTTTCGACAAGATGCTTTCTTCTCAAGAAGTAGCAACGCTGATCACGGCACTAGGTTGTGGTATCGGCCGTGACGAGTACAACCCGGACAAACTGCGTTACCACAACATCATCATCATGACCGATGCTGACGTCGATGGTTCGCACATCCGTACGCTACTGTTGACCTTCTTCTACCGTCAAATGCCAGAGCTTATCGAGCGTGGCTACGTCTACATCGCTCAGCCACCACTTTACAAAGTGAAGAAAGGCAAGCAAGAGCAGTACATCAAAGATGAAGACGCGATGAACCAATACCAAGTTGCTTTGGCTCTTGATAACGCGTCACTACACGTAAACGCAGAAGCGCCAGCATTGGCAGGTGAAGCGTTAGAGAAGCTAGTTCAGCAATACAACGCAGGTATCAAACTGGCGGATCGTATGAGCCGTCGTTACCCAAGCGCGCTAGTTCATGAGCTAATCTACACGCCGCGTCTAACGGCAGAGCAATGTCACGATGCAGCAGCAGTAGAAGCGTGGACAAAACAGCTAGTTGAACAGCTAAACGCGAAAGAAGTGGGCGCAAGCCAATACAGCTTCGAAGTTGAGCAACACGAAGAGCTAGGTCTAAACCTACCTAAGATCATCGTACGTACTCACGGTGTGACGCACAACTACGCACTGAGCATCGACCTACTAAACTCGAAAGAGTACGGCAAGCTAGCGGATCTATCTGAAGCGTTAGATGGTCTGCTAGAAGAAGGCGCTTACATCAAGCGTGGTGAGCGTACTCAACCAGTAGCAAGCTTTGCATCTGCACTTGAGTGGCTAATCAAAGAGTCACGTCGCGGTCTAAGTTTACAACGCTACAAAGGTCTAGGTGAGATGAACCCAGATCAGCTTTGGGAAACCACAATGGATCCAGAGACACGTCGCATGATGCAAGTAACCATTGAAGATGCGGTAGGCGCAGACCAATTGTTCACAACGCTAATGGGTGACCAAGTTGAGCCGCGTCGTAACTTCATCGAAGAGAACGCGCTGAAAGTAGCAAACCTAGACGTTTAGACTATTTTTCCTTTGCTGGATATGCTGATTTCGTTGTCGAAGGTGCTCACATACACTTGTATGCTGCGCGCCTTCTGCTAGAACTAAGCATATCCCCCTGCGGAAAAACGAATCTAAATTTCTTTTGATAGAATTTTAAAAGCACTGCCTTCGGGTGGTGCTTTTTTATTGAGTGAGAGAAACCAGATAAAAGAGGCGAGATACGAGAACGGCTGTGCTCTATGGTTCTAAAAATATTTTCACTGGAGCCCTTGAAAGCCCATTTTTCGACCTTATATCTAGTTATGAAGAGGGATGGCTAGCTTGCTCAACAAGAGAAGAACAGCACCTCTGGAATAGCTAAACGAGATCGCTCAGGAGAGGATACTTAGTATTAGCACACAACTTGACCCTGATTCGACATCATGTCCCCGCACCTAAAGAGTAGGTCAGAGGAATGAATCATCGGATCCCTTAGCTCGGCGTTTTCTTGCATAAATGCGCCACGTGGATGACCCTCATCTGGGCTAAGACTATTGCTTAAAAGAGGATAGATTATGCGTAATGTAGATTTCTCACCACTATACCGTAATGCAATTGGCTTCGACCGTCTGTTCAACCTGATGGAAGCAAGCTCTGCGAAGAACACTTCTGGCGGTTACCCTCCATACAACATCGAGCAAAAAGACGAGCACAACTACCGTATTACGATGGCAGTTGCAGGCTTTGCTGAAGATCAGCTCGATTTGACTCAAAACGAAAACATGTTGATCGTGAAGGGCGAGCGTAAAGCAGAAGAAGGCAAAAACTACGTCTACCAAGGCATCGCAGAACGCGATTTTGAACGTAAATTCCAACTCGCGGATTACGTAAAAGTCGTTGGTGCATCAATGGAAAATGGCCTACTTCATATCGATTTAGTTCGTGAAATTCCTGAAGCGATGCAACCGCGTAAGATCGCTATCGGTGGCAACAACCTGATTGAAAACAGCTAATCAGCTGATGACACTTCAGCTAACCACACGGTTATAGAATGAGAAAGAGCGCCATCTGGGCGCTCTTTTTAGTTTTGGGCTTTCAAAGCCGCTGCTCCAAAGAGAAAAACGGCTGAGTTAACAAGTCTATTTACCTTCGCGGTAAGCCTTTTCCACTTCTTCTGCGATAATCGCAATGCCTTTTTGCATCATCTCATCATCTTGAACGTAGTTCATACGCAAGCATTGGTGTGCATGATCCCACTCGTCCTTCTGACCAATAAAGAAGTATTCACCTGGAACAATCAATACCCCACGCGCTTTCAAGCGTTGGTACAACTCCATTGTCGTAATTGGCAGTTCATCGAACCATAACCACAAGAAGATAGCGCCTTCCGGTTTATGGATGCGGAATCGCTCATCGGTAATCGCTTCTTGTAGCAACTCAACCGCACGTTGCGACTTCTGCTTGTAGAACGGCTTAATCACCTCTGAGCTCAGTTTAAGCAGATCGCCTTTGCCAATGATGTGGTTTGCCAGCGCTGGACCAACACTGCCCGGTGCTAGGCTGATGATGCCGTTCATATTGGTTAACGCTTGAGTGATTTCTTCACTCGCAATCACAATGCCACAACGCACACCTGGCAAGCCAAGCTTGGATAGGCTCATGCATAGGATGGTGTTTTCATTCCAGAACGGTTCTACATCTTCAAAGATGATGTTTGGGAACGGTAGGCCGTAGGCATTATCAATGATCAGTGGGATGTTGTTTTCACGTGCCAGTTTATCCAGCTTACGTACTTCTTCGTCTGTCAGTACGTTACCCGTTGGGTTCGTTGGGCGAGATGCACAGATTGCTGCAACAGAATCATCGACTTTTAGCTGCTCAAAATCGACATGGTATTTAAACAGACCGTTATCTAACAGCTCGATTTCTGGGTGGTAAGAGACAAAGATATCTTCATCAATGCCCGCATCACCATAACCGATGTACTCAGGTGCGATAGGTAGCAGTACCTTCTTGTGTGAGCCGTCTGGTTGTTTACCCGCCAGTAAGTTGAACAAGTAGAAGAAGCCACTTTGGCTGCCGTTAGTTAGACTGATGTTCTTCTCAGAAATATCCCAGCCGTAAGTTTCGCGGAATAACTGAGCCAGTGCTTTAACAAACGTATCTTTGCCCTGTGGACCATCGTAGTTGGCGAGGGCGGCGACGAGCTCTCCACTGGCGAGCATCTCCTCACTGGCTTGGCGAAAGTAATCGAGCATGGCAGGAATGGCGGCTGGGTTACCTCCACCGAGCATGATGGCACCTGGTGTGCGCAGACCATCATTCAAATCGTCCATTAACTGCGTGATACCTGAATACTGATTAAATTTTTCACCAAACTTTGAGAACTGCATTTGTCGTTATACCTAATTCATTGTGATTGCTTTATGTGTCTTAGCGCCAGTCTTTGACTGGTCAATAGGATAATCCTTGACCTTACCTCAATGCGTAATTAACGCAAAGTGTGAATTAAGCCGAAAAAGAAAAAATCGGACCACAATGATTTTTGTTGTGATTAAGTAAACGTTTTCCTATGCGAAAACTGAATCCAACCTGAATGAAATCCTGCTATCTGTCAGAGCTGTGTCAGGCGCTGTGCTCTTTGTTTGCTCAAAAAGCCCTCAATTCTTACTATGCACTCCGTCATCTTTTTGACGTGTTAAAAAATTGAGGAGTCAAAATGTTTACTAACCTATTTGTAAAAACACAATTGTTCATCGAATCATTCAAAAACGACGAGCGCGGCGTAACGGCAATTGAATACGCAATTCTTGGTGTATGTATGTCAGCAATCGTATTGGCAGTATTTAACGATGCACTACGTGAAGCATTACAAGGCGCTATCGATACTATTTCAGGCAATATTGAAGCTGCTAACAAGCCGCCTGTTGCTGGCTAATACCTTGTTAGGAAAACTATGGTGGCTACTTCCCCTTGCCACCATGGCTTTAATAGCCAGTTATCAGGACATCAAATACCGAAAAATACCCAATGGAGTGGCGTTAAGTGTTGCTTTGCTGGGTGTTTTTTTTGTCTTGAATAAAGGGGAATACAGTCACGTTCTATCTTCAATGGCGATATTGGTGATGGGGGGCGTACTGTTTCAACTACGAATCCTCGCAGCGGGGGACAGCAAATTACTGGCGGCATTTGCACTGATGATTGCGCCGCAGTACTTGCCGTTGACGATTTGGTTGATTGTCACTTTGGGCGGAGTGCTCGCTCTAACGCAGTGGCTCGTTAGCCAAATCGGTAATCATCCTGCTGGGATGGAAAGAGGTGTGCCTTATGGTGTGCCCATTTGTCTCGGAAGCCTGTTTGGCATCGCTGCATCTTTATAGGTGAACCATGAATTCAAAAGTCATTCTTGTTTTGGCGGCGATCGCCATTTCAGTCGGGCTTTATGGCGTGACTCAATCACAGCCACCCGCTCCGGTTGTTCAAACACAACAGCCACAGAAAGAAGAGAAAAAATTTAAAGTCTGGACGTTAAAGCGCGACCTAAAACGAGGTGAAGCATTGCAGCGTCGAGACTTAGTGATTGAGTACTTAACCGAATCACAAGCGGCACAACACGGGATTGATGGCGATATCCAACTTGATTGGAGTAAGCGTCTTGTTGCCATTGAAGCGCTAAAGCAGGGTGATTGGGTGACAAAAGAGGTGCTGACTTCCCCAGGAGAGAGTGACTATCTCTCGACCATGGCTAAGCCGGGTTACGCACCGTTCAATATCACTGTACCGGGTGATGATGTAGTAGGGGGAACGATTGCCGTTGGTGACTTGGTCGATATCTCAGTGATTTCCACCATGGATCAAAACCTCTCAGCAGACAACACTGTGTCGGATATTGAACACTTGACCATGACACCGCTGATTGCTCAAGTTCCCGTGCTGTACATGCTCTCGAAGCAGCGCTTAGTTAGCACATTGACCGATCAGAAAACCACTGATGTCACTCTAGTTTTGCAAGTTACTAACCGTCAGTTGGCTAAGTTGTCGGTAGCAAAACGTATCGCAGAAATTACGGTACATAAATCGATTGGTGAGGAGTTTGTGGATGAATTGCATGCGAACTCAAGTGATGTGATTCGCTTTGAAGATAAAAGACAAACGACGAAAACCCAATCGATCAAAGAATATCGATTCAATTAGGAGGCAAGATGAAAACCATAACTCGATTTAGCATCTATTGCTTAATGCTTGTTTCCGCAGCTTTACAGGCTCAGGGCATCACTACGCTTTCTGCTGGTGGCGCGAGAACATTATCGTTTAAAGCTGAAGTGGACTCGGTGTTCGTTTCTAACCAAAAAGTGGCGGACTACCAAGTTATTGATGCTCATAAGGTGGTGTTACTGGGCAAATCAGAGGGAGAAGCATCATTCATCGTGTTTGATCGCGATGGTTCAGAGCTTATTAACCAAACCCTGATTGTCAGTAAAAGTTACCGCAATATTGAGCAGCAGATTCAAGTGCAGTACCCATACTCTGATGTTCAAGTTAACGGTATTGGTAGCAACGTTGTACTGAGTGGCAGTGCATCTTCTGACAATGAACGCGACAACATCTACACCTTAGTGGGGGAGTTGCTGGGCAAGTCTCCTAGAAATCATGACTTTGAAATGCCTGAACTTGATAGTTCGACGGGTGATCTTCAGGTGGACTTTATGTCTCGCCCGACCTATCAAGGCGTGGTGAACAACATCGAAGTGACTGCGACGAAGCAAGTCAACGTCAAACTGACCATTGCAGAAGTCTCTCACAGTTTTATTCAAGACTTTGGTATCAAGATGGGCTCTGGTGGTGATGTGGGCATCTTTGTCGATCAGTTAACCAGTTTTAGTGCTGATGACATTGTTTCCGTAATTTCAGCAGTCGGGTCCGATAAGGTAGGCCAAGTGCTGGCAGAGCCAAACCTGTCGGTGATTTCAGGCGAGCAAGCAAGTTTCTTAGTTGGTGGTGAAATGCCTGTTGTGACAGTGGTCGATGGTGCTAGCGATGTTGATTACAAAGAATTCGGCGTGCGTTTAGACCTGATGGCTAAAGTGTTGCGTGATGACAAAATCAAATTGGCATTGTCCCCCGAGGTGAGCTCTTTAGATAACACTTACACCAGTGAAGTATTTGATTTGCCGGCTTTCAAAACTCGCCGAGCACAAACCACGGTTGAATTAGGTGATGGTCAAAGCTTTGTTCTGGGTGGCCTGCTTAATAGTGAAGAGCGCGAGTCGCTGACACGAATTCCTTTTATTGGTGACATTCCTGTTTTGGGGGCGCTGTTTCGCCACACAGGAACAGAACGCAACAAAACTGAGCTGATTATTGTGGCAACCGTCAACTTGGTGAAACCAGTGAAAGCCAATCAGATTCAGCTACCAACCATGGAAAAAACCGGGACGCTACGACGTTTCTTCGCGCTTGATGGCAGCTATGACAAAGCTCAAGACCAATGGGCTGGTGAAGTTCTTAATGCGGGAGGTTTCCGTCAATGAAAAACTGGATGTTAACTCTACTGGCTATCGCGTTACTGTCTGGTTGCGCTGATCATATTGTTGAACCTCGCGGGACCAGTATCGCGCTCAAACCAACAGAATTTAGCTTTGCGGTGCAAAGCCAGGATGAAGTCTATGCCATGAATAAACTTACTCAGTTTGTTCGCAAGTACCCGAATCAAACGGGCAGTAAATGGCAGATCACTAGCTATAACGCACAAGGTAAGAAGCTGGCACAGCAATACCGTAATACGTTGATTAAGCAAGGTATTACCGCCGAGCAACTGGTAGTCGAATACCGTACTGAGCCTCACCGTTTTGATGTGCAAGTATCGGTGATCCAGCTTCAGGCTCAACTTGAAATATGTCACCAAGAAGTTATCGGTGATTACGGCTTGGGTCACCTAGGTTGTTATACCGATGGCAGCCGCTGGCAGTCGATGGTTAATCCGCAGAATGCACTTTGATATTGAGGAACACTCATCATGTTTGATTTAGTAGATAAGTTGAGTAAAAGCACGCCGAATCACACTCAACAAAAAGAAAATAAGTGTGCGTTCTTATATCAAACCGCTGCGTGCAAAGACTTAGTCCATAAGGCGTTTCGCTTTGAAGGTTTGGTCGAGCCGATTACGTTTAGTAACCAAGAAAAAAACTACTCAGAACTGCATGCGCATTCAAGTGTTGATGTGGTGATTGTTGAGCTAAATAAAAGCCAAAGCGTGGTTGAAGACGCAAAAAACATTGCTCATCAACTGCCTACCCATGTGTCAGTTATTGTGGTTGGCTGCGAAGATGCGATCTCAACCATTCGTGCGTTGAAGCAGCTTGGTTTCTATTACCTATTTTGGCCTGCAACCGACAAAGAAATCATGGAATTTTACCATGGTGTACGTCGGAACCGTCAGCAGCAAAGTGGTGTAGCTTCGAATCGAAAAGCAAAACAAGTGGCTTTTCTTGGCGTTAAAGGCGGTGTTGGAACATCTCTGATTGCCAGTGAAGTAGCGCGCTCATTGGGGCGTCATCATAAAACGCCTACCTTGTTGGTTGATCACACCTATACCGGCAGCAATATCGATGTGCTTTTAGGTTTGCAGAAGTTCAGTAAACGTAGTGTACGCAAAGGTACTTTGGTATCGAGCATTGATGGCGATTTTGCCACTAGCTTGGTGCAACGCCTGGAACGCAACCTTGCTATCTTAGGCTTGGAGTCAGATGCGTTTACGCGTGCTGAGCTACATGAATATACCCAAGCACTCAAAGAACAAGTGGTTAAGAACCATTCGTTCGTGATTGAAGACTATTCACATACCGTCACCACAAATGAAGAGTTCGATCGTGCGGTGGCTGAGATCGATACGTTAGTTGTGGTGTTTGATGCCACAGTGTCGTCGCTAAGAGAGTTAAACCGCGTAGTGTCTGAACTAGAAATGCGCTATCCAGAGTTGCCACTTTTAACTGTGATGAACCAATCACGTCCAGATAATGCGGCCTCAATCAGTATGTCTGATGTCAGCAAATATTTCGGTCGCAAAGCCGACTGCAAAATAGAGTTTGACCACAAAGCGAACCATTACCTACTTCAAGGTCAGCAACTGATTGATACTAAATCAGAAATGCAACAAGGTTTGAGTGACTTAGTTGCACTGCTGGTGGGTGATAAGCCGCAAAAAAAACGTTCTTGGGTACAAGAACTGTTTAATCGCTAAGGGGTAGGGAATGCAACATTCAAAACAAACCTACATCCATTTGCGTGACCAAATTTTTAATGCCTTGGATGCATCAGCGTTAGAAAGCTTATCGAAAAGTGACTTAGAGCGTCAGTTGAGTAATGCGGTTGATATGCTAGTGAGTCGTGACCAGCTATCGGTGTCATCACTGGCGAGAAGTGAATACGTTGTTAGCATGATCCATGAACTGGTTGGTCTAGGGCCGTTACAGGTTCTGATGGATGATGACACTATCACTGACATCATGATCAACGGCCACCAGCAAGTGTATGTCGAGCGCTTCGGTTTAGTGCAGCAAGCAGATGTGCACTTTCTTGATGAAAAGCAACTGGCGGATATCGCTAAGCGTATTGCCAGTCGTGTTGGTCGACGTGTTGATGAGTCGTCACCAACCTGTGATGCACGTTTAGAAGATGGTAGCCGTGTGAATATCGTTCTGCCACCGATTGCGATTGATGGTACAGCAATATCGATTCGTAAGTTTCGGCATAAAAGTATTGGCTTTTCTGACTTAATCGAATTTGGCGCCTTGAGTCCTGAAATGGCCAAGTTGCTGCAATTAGCAGCGCGTTGTCGCCTTAACATCCTTGTTGCTGGGGGAACTGGCTCGGGTAAAACGACGTTGTTGAATGCCTTATCGCAATACATCTCACAAGGTGAGCGAGTGGTGACAATTGAGGATACCGCGGAGCTTCGATTGCTTCAGCCTCATGTGGTACGCATGGAAACTCGGACAGCAGGCATCGAAGGTACCGGTGAAGTGAACTCACGCGATTTGATGATTAACTCGCTGCGTATGCGTCCAGATCGCATTATTGTTGGTGAATGTCGTGGTGCCGAAGCATTTGAAATGCTGCAAGCGATGAATACTGGCCACGATGGTTCGATGTCGACGCTGCATGCTAACAGCCCGCGTGACGCCCTTGCTCGAGTGGAGTCTATGGTCATGATGGCAACTAACAACTTGCCGTTAGAAGCAATTCGTCGTTCGTTAGTGAGTGCCGTGGATTTGATAGTACAGGTTAACCGACTCCATGATGGTTCTCGTAAAGTCATGAGTATTACTGAAGTGATTGGTATGGAAGGGAAAAATGTCGTGCTTGAAGAGCTATTCTGCTTCCAATCTGATCCTCATCATCATGAAGGTAAGATCACAGGTCATTACGAGACAACAGGGGTGATGAGCCGCTCGGTATTGTTTGAAAAAGCGCGTTTCTACGGAGTGGACAAAGAGCTTGCTGACACCATCAGCGCCATCGAAGCTGTGGGGTAAGCCATGTACTGGTTCATTTTAATCGGTGGTGTTGCGTTGATTATTGTTGCCTTGATGGGTGAAAAGAATAAGCGCCTTGATAGTTATCTAACTCAATACCAACAGCGTAACCGTGTAGAAACAACGTTGACTCGTCAAGCGGTGAACTTTGCCAGTTTGTCAGACAGAAGCTTACGCCAAGGCTTAAAAACGCGTTGGGATAATTTAAAGCGCCAACTGGGCCGTTTAGCTCTGCTTAAAATAACGCTCTACACCATGTTGGTCATGGTGCTGGCTCTAGTAGTGAATAGCACATTCACTCGCTTTGCGGTTTATGAGTTATTGCCCTTTGCGGTGCTATTTGGCTGGTGGTTTGGTTATCAATGGCTACAGAAGCGTGAGCAAAAGCAGTTTGATGAAACCTTTCCGGATGCATTGAATATGCTGGCAAGCGCCATCAGTGCAGGAGAGAGCATTGGCCGCGGCATCATGTACGTGGGTGACAATCTCGAGGGTGAAGTCGGACGTGAGTTCAAGTTAATGGGTGAGCGTCTAAAAATGGGCGAGTCAATTGATGAGGTGTTTCGTAAATCTTGTCTGCGTTTTCCAAACCCGAACTTCCATTTCTTCGTGATTACACTGCGAGCCAATATGCAGCGCGGTGGTCAGTTGAAAGAAATCATGACGCGTTTGAATCGTCAGATGTTTGAAGCTCGAGCTGTCGAACGAAAGAAATTCGCCCTGACGTCTGAGGCTCGTATTTCAGCAAAAATCGTTTCGGCGACGCCATTTTTCTTTCTGTTTATTTTGCAGTTTTTAAGTCCAGAGAACTTTGAATTCGTGATGTTTCACCCCGAAGGTCGTCCGCTGCTGTATTACTTAGTGATCAGCGAAGCGATTGGTATGGCAATCATTTGGGCGCTAATGAAGAGAGTGAAGTAATGATGACACAAACGACGTTTTGGCTATTTTTCTCTCTCGTTGGTGTCAGTTTCGGCGTACTTCTGCTTATTTACTGGATGCTAAACCACTTCGGCTATCAACGCCGAGTGGCGAGAATCGTTCGCCAACACAAAGGTGATCAACAAGAAGAGTCTCGATTAGAGTCAATTCTATCTCCACTATCGAGTTTGGTAGAAAAGCGTGATGTGAGTCTGCCGCAGCGTTTACATCTTGCTGGAATTGAGAACCCCAATGCTACCGCTTGGTTTGCGCCATTAAAGTATGCGGCTTTGTTGCTTGGTGAACTATTGATTGCAATCTTGGTTTTTACCTTAGGCATAGCAACCAACTATTGGATTGCTCTTGCTGCCGCTTGGGCGATGGCTGTGATTCTATTGCCTGATATGTGGCTTGGAATTCGTAAGACTAGTCGCCAACGACGTATCAGCCGTAGCTTGCCGTATTTAATCGATCTCATGGCGATATGTGTTCAGACCGGTATGACGATTGAAGCATCATTGAAATACTTGGCGATAGAGATTCAAAGTTTTAACCCAGAGTTGGGTAAGTTATTGGATAACACCAACCAGCGTGCCCGAATTGTGGGCATGGAGCGTGCGTTACAAGAGTTGTATCAGCAAGTGCCATCGTCTGAGATGCGCAGTTTTATGCTGACGCTAACTCAAAGCATGCAGCACGGCTCATCCATCTACACCATGTTGACGACATTGTCCGGCGATATTCGTGAAGTGCAGATGTTGGAGCTTGAAGAGCAAATAGGGAAGTTGGCGGCCAAGATGTCGATTCCGTTGATTGTTTTCATCTTGATTCCACTTGTTTTTGTTATCACCGCTCCTGGGGTGATGAGGATGATGTCCCATGTTTAAAAAAATTCTGATTTGTTTGTTACCAGCCATGCTTGCAGCGTGTAGTTCTACCCAGCAAGCGTGGCAACAGCAAGACTCTAAAGAAGCCATTTACCAGAAAACTAACAACCACACTCAATTGGTAGACCTATATAAACAGCAGCTTCAGCAGAATGATGAAGCAGAAGTACGTGAGAAACTAGCGCAAAGCTATCTCGCACTTGGTGATGCAGAATCGGCGCTGTTTTACATCAAACCATTAACCAATAAGCCAACAGCAAGTGTCGATACCTTACTTATTCAGGCGCAAGCCTATGGTGAATTGGCACAATATACAGCGGCGATCAGCAGTGCAAAAGCGGCGCTGAAAATTGAAGAGAGTAACGCGGAAGCAGAAAACTTACTGGGTACTTACTACGGCTATAACTACCAATATGACTTGGCACGCCGCTACTTCGAGCGTTCACGTGAGTACTTCTTTGATGGCGTAACGGTTAACAATAATTTAGCTGTGCTCGATATTGCAGAAGGTCAGTATAAACAAGCCATTCAGCGTTTACTTCCACTTTATAAGAACGGTCAGGCGGATGAGCAAGTAATGGCGAACCTAACGTTGAGTATGGCAAAGGAAGGTCAATATGAGTTTGTTAAACAAGTACTGAGTGAGAAATACAGTAATCATCAAATCGACAATATTTACCGTGCTCTGCGTAGTTATGACCCATTGAAGGCACAACAGAAAGCGCAAGTATTAGCTGGAGCTAGTCGTGAAAGTTAAGCAACGCGGTGTTGCCAGTATTGAATTTGCGATAGGTTTCTTTGCTTTTTGGTTGATGTGCATGGCGTGGGTCGAGATGAGCTATATGTCTTACATCTCGGCGATCAACGATTTGGCAATTTCAGAGATTTCACGCACTGCCAAAAAGCGTAATGACAATTACATGCAAACGGTTCAAGCGGTGTTGAACCGAGAGGGCAGTATTTGGAATACCGCGGTCGATGTTGAGCGTTTTCGTGTTTCTATCCAATACCTCGACAACATCGAATCACTCACGGCTTATACCGAACAGTGTGAATTAGCGCCAGGACAAGCCAGTAAAGAGTGTGGTGAAGCGGATAATGCAGCCTTAGCTGTGTATCACATTGACTACAGTTTTCAACCAATCTTCAGTTACTTCCTTGGCTTACAAAGCACTATGAGCCGAGAAATGGTGGTGGTGCAAGAATATGAACGCTCTCAATTTGGTATCTAATCATCGCCAAGGGCGACATACACAACGTGGCACCTTCAGTATTGAGTTTGCCATTGTCGGTATTTTCTTCAGCTTATTATTGGCCTTCAGTGGTGATGTGATCATTAAGCTGTCGGTAAAAGGTAAGTTGGACCGATTGACCTATTCATTGGTGAATGTGGTGAAAGAACGCACTCAACTTTATGGTGCGGATTATGAGCTTTCAAAAGAAGAGGCTGATGATGTTGATACCATCACTCACCACTCATTAGAGCGCACGTTCGGTAACTTTCAAACCAGTCAGTATGGATTACAAGTTGAAGAGTTGAGCTTCGCTGCAGTGGATAAACCGAATCCTGTGATCATCGAAAAACGTGGCGCGATAGATTGCCAAGTCGGGGAAAACATCAGTTCGTTGAGCTACTTATCTGTGGTAAGTAACCGAGGTCGTCAAATGCCGTTGTATCGAGTCTCTATTTGTTATGAAACCGACAACTGGATCGGTAGTTTGTTGGGTGTTGAGTTTACTCGGGTTGAATCCGATGCTGTTGTGATCGGGAGGTAACATGCCACAAAGAATCCAATATTCATCTTATTTGAAAAAGCAGAGCGGTCATGTCGGCATGTTATTCGCCATGATCATTCCTATTCTGTTTGGTGTTTTCATGTTGGGCTCCGACGGGGCGAGAGCCTTGCAGACCAAAGCCCGGTTAGAAGAGGCCGCAGAAGCAGCGGTGCTTGCCGTCTCAGCAGAAGATTCAGAAAATCACGCGTTGGCACAGAACTACATTGAGCACTATGTGTATGACGTTGATAGCGTTGAAGGTCTAAAAGTACAACGCTTGTCATGTGATGAGATGCCAGATTGCCAGGCTGGGCTATCAAAGGGACAAGCGCGCTACTTTGAGTATCGTGTTGCGGGGAAAACTCGCCATGAATCATGGTTCCCTGGTCAAGGTGTGATCGTGGGCTTTGGCGATACCTTTGATGTAACTGGTAGCTCAAAAGCTCGTCGTTATCAAGGTCAGCCAGTTGATATTACTTTTATTGTCGATTTCTCTGGTTCAATGAACTTTGAATGGAGTGGTGGTAAAAAGTCAAAGATCGAAGATCTGAAAGACATCATCGAAAAAGTGACCGATGAGCTAGAGCAGTACAATATCTTAAATGTTGAGCATCCCCACCGAGTCGCTATCACAGGCTTTAACCGTCGCACCATTAACACCGGTGACAATAACAAGCTGATAATTCGCGATCAACGCATTACTAAGTTTGACGCGGATGGTTGGGATAAAGACGATACGTTTTATCCGCAAAAAACCATTAATAACCAGTTTGTGGTTAAAGGTGCAGCGAAGCGCATCCCAAATGAAGATGATTTAGCGGAGTTCTATGACATTTTCTATACCACGGACTTTAATAGCTTTACTCGTCAGGTGAATAGTTTTAAAGCCTCCGGTGGTACGGCTTCGCTGCAAGGCATTATTCGAGCAGGACAAATCGTCACTCAACTAGCAAAGAACCCCAAGCAGTTGATCATTATTTTGTCCGATGGTGAAGATTTCAATCACTATGCTGGGCAAACCGAAGAACTCGTGGATCGTGGTATGTGTTCGAACATCCTCAATATGATTAATGGTGGAAAAGTGACGGCAGATGGAGCCAGTGATTCGATAGAGGTCATTAACGGCGTGAGCCAAGGCATGAAAACACCAGAGGGCGAACAGATGAGTGCCAGTATGTCGGTGATTGGTTTTGATTATGAACTGAATGCCAATGTGGGCTTACGTAATTGTGTCGGGGCGGACAACGTCTACAAAGCAGAAAACACTGACGACATACTGAATCAAATTTTATCTCTGATCACCGAAGAAGTCGGTCACCTAACCTTGTAGAGAGTAATACAATGAACAAGTTAATTCTGGCGTTAGCCGTGAGCTTACCCATGCCATCATTCGCACAAGACAACACTAATCAAGCGCTGTATTACTATTGCCAGCAAGGGCAGAATCAGTACCAAGAATCGGCGTCTTTCGGGCATCAAACGGAAGTGAAATACCATCAAGGTCCGTTTATGCAAATTACAGTCGATGGTGAACAGAGTGCGCTTGAACCTATGTTACTGTCTCAGTTGGAACAAACTGGCATCGATAAATCCTGTGCGACCTACCTATTGAGCCGTGCACAACTAACTGAGAGTCAGCAGGGCGAACTTGCTGCCCGAGTGCTGTTTGAGTTTGACGAAGCGAGCTTAAACACTCAATCGAAGTTCATTCTCACTCAGTTGAATCAGCAACTGAAGCAGAGACCTCAATCTTCATTACTGGTGGTTGGTAATACGGATGCTAAGGGCAGTAATGGATATAACCTAACATTGGGTTTAAAGCGCGCAGACGCAGTCGCTCAATATATTGAAGGCCATGATGAAGTAGCGTCTTCTTCGCGCTCTGATGGCGAAACGCACCCAGTGAGTAGTAATGCAAATACTCATGGGCGCGAGTTAAATCGCCGCGTTGATATCAGTTTACCGAAGCAGGGTTAGCGGTAAGGCAGGAGCACTTTTAAGCTTGCACCCATGGATGGGTCAGTTGGTGTTTCAAACCATATTGCCCCTTTGTAGCTGTGTACGATCTCATCACACAGAGCCAAACCTAATCCTGTTCCTGGGTTTTTCTCGTCAGCACGCACACCGCGTTTAAATAATGTCTCGCTTATAGACTCATCCACGGCAGGGCCGTCGTTGTTAAAGGTGATGACAATCCCACCTTCAGTGTTGTTGATGAACACATCGATACGTTTTTCTGCGTAGCGATATGCGTTCTCCAAAATATTGCCAAACACTTCCATGACGTCCGCTTTACTCATCGGCAAAGTCTGATCATTATTGATAAACTGTTCGACGCGAATGCCCTTATCCATGTGGACCTTATCAAACATAAGCAAGAGGCTGTTGAGGATAGGTTTGATTGGAGTGGCGTTTTCAACAATCCCTTTCACACCGAATGATGCACGTTTAAGTTGGCCCTGAATCACATCATCCATTTCTAATAACTGTTGGTTGATATCGTGAATCTTGCCTTCTTCAATATCATCCAATAAGGCTTGCGACACTGCGACTCGTGTTTTCAAACTATGTGCAAGATCGTTTAATGCTCGGCGATAGCGCTGTTCGTTTTCTTGTTGTTGGAACATCAGTTCATTAAACGCCCTTGTGATACTTTGCAGATCTTCTGGGTACTGATCGTTTAATCTCGTTCGTTTACCGGCTTTGATCTCTGATAGTTCAACTTGCAGTGTATTCAATGGCTTGAAACCAACAGTAAAAAGAAAATACACAATAACCAATGTTATCAGAGTGCCTAAGAGAGCAAACTTGATGATTCTCCACTTAAGTTGTTCAATGGGTTTAATGCTCTGATCCATTTTTTTTATGGATATTAAGCGCCCACCAGGAATCTTGTCTTGTTCAGACAAGCCAATTGTGTGAAGGAGTACATGTGAACCTGAGTTAAGCGCTATCATTTTTATTGAGCCAATTTTTTGTGAAAGCGCATTGCTACGACATAGGTCGTTGAGTTTTACTCCGTCGAGCTTTGATAAGGAATGAAAAGCGTCTGGTGAGATAGAGCGCCAGAGTTCGTTATTTTTCTTGTCGCATATCACCATTGAAAACTTATCGGAGCTATTTGCGTAGCTATCCTGCCATTGCTCAAATGGAGGTAGGAGGTTTGAGCTCCATATCTCAGCAAGGAATGAGGGTAAATCATTCGTCAACTCAACAGCATATTGAGCTAGCAAACGGTTTTTTTGGTATTGATAACCCATTATTCCAAGCAGTGAGCCTATTGTGACAGTCAAAAGAACCGATGCTACGACAACTTGTCTGCGAAACCTTGTTGTTAACATTAAGCTTCCCCTATTTAGCCTCTAATTCAAATCGATAGCCTTGACCACGAATGGTGCTAATGATTTTGTCATCGGTATGGGCTGCAAGCTTTTTACGCAGGCGCGAGATGATTACTTCAATATTGTTAAGTTGTACGCTCTCTCCGGCATCGTAGAGTGAGTCAGCAATCTGTTCTTTTGAAATCACTTTTTGGCGATGACGGATAAGATACTCAAAGATTTGATATTCCAATGCGGTGAGATCTAGTACGTTGTCTGCGTAGCTGATGCTTTTCGCTTGTGTGTCTAACGTCATGTCGCCTGCGTTTATGGTGCTATTAGAGAAGCCTTGATAACGGCGGACAAGCGCTTCTAAGCGAGCCATTAACTCTTCGAACTGAAACGGCTTGGTGAGGTAATCATCAGCACCAGAGTTCAGCCCCTCTACTTTATCTTGCCAATCGCCACGAGCGGTTAGGATGAGAATAGGGACATTAATCTCTTTGCGGCGGATCTGCTTTATTAAGGTGATACCATCAAAATCAGGTAAGCCAAGGTCAATGATCATGGCATCCGCATTGGGGTGTTTTTGAATGGTTTGCAGGCAAGCGGATGCGGTTTTATCGGCATAAACGGTATGACCGCGATCTTTGAGCTGCGAAGATAAATGGTGATTGAGAATTTCGTTGTCTTCGACCAGTACGACTAACATGAACAACCTAATCAATGGATTTCATAACTGGATTAACCTTAGCATTCAACAAAAAAAAGGGAAGCTATGCTTCCCTTTAAACCTTGTTAATTCACCATATTCTTGTTGCTGAGCACATTACTCACCGGTGTAAACAATCAGTACTTTGTCGTCTTGGTATTGGCGTTCGAACGCGTAATAACCTTCTTGATTGCGAGTGATGTGCTTGCCTTGTGCAACCGCTGGGTGGCGTTTACGGAAATCCCCCAACTTTTGCCAATGCTGCAGTAAGTCTTCACGCTCGCCATTAATCTTATCCCATGGCATATCAGAGCGAGTACCTTGGTGAGCGTCCGAGCCGGTAACACCAAAGTCACGGGCGATCTCGTCACCATAGTAGATTTGCACTGCACCCGGCGCCAGCATCAACGCATTGGCTGCACGAGCTTGGTCATCAAAGCTACGGCTGCGTGCCGCCCAGAAAAGTTGAGTATCGTGTGAAGACAGGTAGCTCAACACATTGAACTCAGTGTCGCTGTTGATGCGTTCTGCATAGCGGCGGTAGTCTCCATCAAGCTGAGCAAAACACTTCAGTGCTTTTGGTGCGACATCAGATTGGAACTCGAAGTTGATGATGGAATCGAAGCCGTTATCGAAATACGGGCTCTTCACCACGCTGTGTGCCCATACTTCACCTGTCATCCAAAATGGCAGGTCATCTAGTGCTTTGTCTGGATTGTTTTGCTTCCACTGGGCAAGCGCTTGAGTGGTACTGGCTTTCAACTCTGCCCACGCTTCCATTTCAACGTGTTTAGCGGTGTCGACGCGGAAGCCATCAATGCCATAGTCACGTACCCAGTCGGATAACCACGTAATCAGATGCTCACGCGGGGTTTGCAGTTCATCTTGCGCATTGGTGTCTTTATTGCGGAAGAAGTTTGGTAGTCCGGTTTTCTGAGTTGATTCGGTTTTGAGATCCGGTAAGTAGTTCAAAGACATGGTGATGTCGTTGTATCCCGGCGCATCGTAATCGCCAATGTCGGTGCGGAGCCAATCTTTGCCCCACCACTTTTCCCACGCTTCGCTATCACCGTATTTGATGTAATCGTTGAAGCTGTGCCAGCTTTGTCCCGATTTTGGCTGCCAGTCGGTCCATTTCTCACCAAGGATTTCTTTGGCTTCTTGGTCATCAAGGTAAAGCTGACCAAATCCGAACTCCTGCATGTCTGCTAATGTCGCGTAGCCAGTGTGGTTCATGACCACATCCCAAATCACGCGAATGCCTTTCTTATGCGCGGTATCGACGAAGGTTTTTAGTTCATCTTCGGTACCCATATTGGCATCGAGTTTGGTCCAATCTTGATGGTAGTAACCGTGGTAGCCGTAGTGTTTAAAGTCGCCTTTATCGCCGCCGCCAACCCAACCATGGATTTGTTCCAGTGGCGAGGTTATCCAAATAGCGTTCACACCAAGAGATTCGATGTAATCGAGTTTTTTCGTCAGACCCGCTAAGTCACCACCGTGGAAGGTGCCAATCTCGTATTTTCCGTCTTTACTACGACCGTAGCTGTTGTCATTGTCTGGGTTGCCATTGTAGAAGCGGTCAGTCATGACGAAATACACCGTCGCGTTGTCCCAGCTGAACGGTTTTTCGGCTTGCTGCTCTACTTCTTCTAGCAATAACAGACCTTGGCTCATAGGCCCCGGCTGCATGGTTACGTTGCCATTGGCGACGGTCGTTTCTTGTCCGGTTAAGGCATCACGAACAACCGTGCCGTCAGTAAAGGTGTTGGCAACATTGATGGTTTTTGGTGTGTCAGTTGCGACAGGGCAAGAGTAGGTGATGTCCTGACTCTGCTTTGGTTTTATTTTTACCGTTAGCTCGTTGGTGGTTGGGTCGAGCGTAAATTGATAGGTATTGGCTTTGAAGATGCGCAGCGGCATTTGCACATCTGTGGCGCAATTATCCATTTTTAATGGACGATTAAATTTGATGCGGCTTTCTTCTGCTAGGGCAAAGCTACTGCCACAGCTCTGTTTGCTGTCGGCAATGGTAAAGGTGTAGCTACCTTTTTCCAGTTTTTGCTCTGCGATAAGTAGTCCTTCAGAGCTTTGTTCGAATACGGTAGTGTCGTCACCAACACTTAATACGATGGCATTTTCTGGAATCTGGCTGCAGGCGCTCAGTAGACCGATAGAGAGTGCGAGAATTGTTTTTTTCATTGTGTCCTTCCCCCGAATAAACAGCCCAGTTATAGCAAAACAGTGCCTCTACAATCCGAGCTCTGCACCGAGAAGTTAAATGCCTCTCACCCTACAAATTTTCGTATTGTTCACAAAATGAATAATAAATGCCGCTCACATCAGTTTGAAGGCAACAAAAAAGGGAAGCATCTGCTTCCCTTTTACTTATTTCTGTACCGTCCTAAATAAGGTTGACACATTTCCGACATGAAATTGGAGAGTGTCATGAAATCAACAAGTAAACGAACCCAACGAGATTATTCTCTTGCTTTTAAATTGACGGTCGTTGACCAAGTAGAAAAAGGTGAAATG